>CAZGVZ010000007.1:0-21843 GCA_964529145.1 uncultured Fibrobacteraceae bacterium
GCCTCCCTGCGGGAGCACATCCACCAGGCGCTCGATTCACTTGATCCCAAGGAGAAGGAGACTGTGATCATGCGCTTCGGCCTGGACGACGGCAGGATCAAGACTCTGGGTGAAATCGGACAAAAACTTCATCTCACCAATGAACGGGTACGTCAGATCGAAATAAAAGCGCTCCGAAAACTCAAGCAGACCAGCCGCGTACAGGTACTGCTCCCCTGGAAAGAGGGTGTGGAAATGGTCGAGGATGATCCGGGCGACAGCAGGGATTGAGCCTGTATCAGGAGGGCCCCCTCCCTCATCGGCATTGAACGGATTTAAGGATTTCCGGACTTTTGAAAACGCCTCATGGGGAGATGCCAGAATGTCTGGGAGGTTCCGCAACTGTAACCACTTTGATTTTCAATCGTTTCGGTGAATAATTCCGCTATCGAAAGATGATCCCGGACCGAAATGCCGGTTGGCCTGGATCACAGATATCTTTGTTCCAGGGCGCACGAGGGAATCCGGGGTACAAATACCACAGTTCCCGCAGAGCTCGCTTTTAAGGTACCATGCACATGAGCTAGGTAGTATTTTCTTCCTGTCGTGCGATACGGAACCACTTCCGTTCCTGCGCACCGGAACACAGTGCGGTCACACCCACGTTTTCGTCCAAGAGCGACACAGATGAACCAATCCGAGATCGACCTTCTCCGCACAATACGGCTATTCCTGCTCGACCTGGACGGAACCGTGTACCTCGATTCGACGCCGGTTCCCGGAGCGCTCGATTTCATCCGGCACCTTGAAAGATCAGGCATCGATTACCTGTTTCTGACGAACAACTCTTCCCGCTCGGCATCGGAGTATGTCGGGAAACTCCGCGGCATGGGTTTTCCGGTAACCGAACACCATGTCTGCACCTCGGGCCAGGTGACCGGATGGTACCTTTCCCGGACAATGCCGGACGCGAAGCTCTATCTGGTCGGAAACGAATCCCTCAGGAAAGAACTCGACACTTATGGCCTGTCATGTATAGAGAATCCAGGCGACCGGGTGGATTATGTCGTGGTCGGATTCGATACGGAGCTGACCTACCATAAGCTCAGCACAGCCACCCGTCTCCTTGCCGAGGGTGCGTGCTTCATCGCAACCAATCCCGATCTGGTGTGCCCTGTCGGAAACGGCCGCTATCTTCCCGATTGCGGATCGATCTGCATGCTCCTGGAAAACGCGTCCGGAAAGCAACCGGTATTCATGGGAAAACCGCATACGAAACTCCTCGATTTCATTGGCCTCCGACGCAAAATTGCCAGGAATACCACCGCGATCATCGGGGACCGCCTTTCCACGGATATCGCTCTGGGTATCAACTCATCCATATTGAGTATCTGCACTCTGACGGGAGAATCCGACCTGTCGACCATTGGAAAATCATCATGTAAGCCGGACATGATCATTGGGTCGGTCGCAGAGCTCATTCCCTGCATTCCGGGATGATCGTTCCCCCCGATTCCCATTCTAACAAAAAAAGGTCAAGCTCTCTCCGATTATTCCGATATCAATAATCGGTACCTTTCTTAAGGAGGAGAGCATGGATCCGGTTTCGAACGTAGCCCGGTCAATCGAAGCAGTGAACGGAATTCTGGAAACCGCGCAGAAGGCTTCCATGGAAACCGCTGAAAAAATGATCGAAGTACAAACCGCAATGGCGCTTGGAACCGAAGCGGGAAAAGGGGAACTGGTCGATATTACCGCATAGAAGTCCGCTCACCAGTAATAGGTCCGGCGATGCCGTTCATCCCACTTCTTCTTGTTTTCGATTGCCTGAAAATAGGTGATTTCGTATTCCTTTGCCTGGTGTTGAAGTGAAAAATCACGGCCCATGGCGCTCACTCTCATTTTTTGAATATGATGTCCCCTGTCATAATAGGTGCTTATCGCCCATCCCACCGTAAAATAAAGGGCATCCTCAGTTGCGTCCCAGAATTTGAAACCGGTTCCGTCACCGGTCGATTCCTGATACTGTTCCACCGTATCGTCGAGCCCTCCGGTGGCCCTCACCACAGGAAGGGTACCGTATCTCTGTGCAAACATCTGGGTAAGCCCGCACGGTTCAAAAAGCGAAGGCATCAGAAGGAAATCCGCACCGGCCTGAATGATATGCGCGCGTCGATTGTCGAATCCGATGTAGCTTCCCGCCCTGCCACTGTATCTCCTGGGTAAATCACCGAAAAAAGACTCCAGATGCCGTTCGCCGCTCCCGAGAACTGCGAACTGTACGTGCATGCCGGTAAGAATCCTTTCGATCGTACGGGCCAGAAGCTCAAAGCCTTTTTGTTCCACGAATCTCCCCACGACACCGATCAGCGCAATATGATCATCCCGGTCGAGATCGAACATCTCCTGGAGAACCCGTTTACACTCCTTTTTACCCGCGAGTGATTCCGGCGAGAAATGGGCCGGAAGCATCGGGTCGGTCTGTGGATCCCACACCGAATAATCTATTCCATTAATGATTCCCCTGAAGGTCGAGCCACGTGACGACAGATATGGCGCGAGTCCGAAACCTCCAAATGGTGTAGTGATCTCCCGGGCAAAAGTAGGACTTACGGTAGTGATAAAATCCGCATAATGGATGCCCCCTTTTAAAAAATTGATCCGATCGTAGGATTCGAATTTTTCAGGAGTGAAATTATCCCACCCGAGTCCCAGATAGGTCATGTGTGATTTGGGATAACACCCCTGGTAGGCGATATTGTGAATCGTGAGCATTGAAGCGGCACTCCCCAGCAGACGGTCGTTCCAATGCCATAATTTCAAATAGGCTGGGGTCAGCGCTGTCTGCCAGTCGTGTGCATGAACGATGTCCGGGCCAAAGCCGATATCCCTGCAAAGCTGCAATGCGGCCCTGGAGAGAAACCCGAATCTGCGCGGATTGTCATCGAAGTCATTCATGTCATTGTCATGATAGAGCCCGTCCCGATCGAAGTAGAGCTGATGCTCGATGAAATACACGATGACTCCGCCAGGGCCTGTGGCCTCATAAACTGCGCACCACTCCTCGGAGTCCCCCATCCAGACCCCCATCGGCGCCAGGCGGAGATGCAGCCCGAATCGATTTCTGTCAATGATCCGGTAGCAGGGCATGACTACCCGGACATTATGGCCGAATTCCTGGAGTTTGGCGCACAACGCACTCACCACATCGGCCAGACCGCCCACTTTGGCAAAAGGGTATACCTCGGACGCAACGAAAAGAATTTTCAAAAGGCTCGGATCTTTCTCTTTTTTTCGAGATTGCATTTGATTACCGATCATGAAAAGAACCGGATACCGTACGCTTCAGGGATAAACAATCACGCCGGAGGCAGAACCCGGAAACAGTGCCACACGACGGCAACATCGTCTCCATATATCACCCATAACCTCCGTGCATACAAAATACTTCACGTCGGACGACCGGTATCCAGAAAATCAATGAAACGGCCGCATACGGGCCTAACTCCCTTGAGGCACCCAAGTTGACGATTCATAGACAGCTTCGATCTTGTGAAAAGATGTTGCGCGTTTTATCGCTTAACTAGTATACTTAGATCAGTATGGCCAGAATCCATGTCCCGCGGTGCATACTCCTGATTGTAGTATGGATCGGCCTGACCTTTCTCACGCCCAGCGCTGAAACAAAGGCCAGAAGTCTTGGTTTTACCGTCCTTTCAGCCGAAGGCATCGACCCCTATGATGCGAAGATTTACAGTCAGTTGCTCCGGAAGGGCATCGACCAGGCCGGGGTTTATTCCACTTTGGAATTCACTGAAATCCGGATGCGCCTCGCTGAGCAGAATCTTCCCGACAATTGTACCGACGTCACCAGCGCAGTGATCGCAGGACAGATCCTCGATGTCGATTTCTTCGGGTTCGGCACCGTTGGAAAAATCGGTAAGACTTACACCATCAGCATGCAGGTGATAGATGTCCGGTCCGGAAGAATCATAAAAGATGTTTCGAAATTTCATAAAGGCGGAAGGTCCGGATTTGAAAAGGAGGCAATCCCGCTTTTCGCCTATGAACTCAGCGGGAGGGAGATGAAGAAGAAGCGCTGATCCGGGTATACACTATTTCAGGATTCGGATAACCTGACCCGAAGAAAAAACGTTGCGCATAGTAAATGATTTCATTATATTAGTACTACCAGCAATTACTTTCCTACCTGCAAGGCCCTCTTGCAGCAATTTGGGTGAAGCGGAAAGCGCCGGTGCAACGCCGGCGCGTTTTTTTTCCGGATACGCTCGTGTCCTCATTTGCTTCAACCGTTTTCTATATAGTAATTTTCAACTTGGTATTTGAACTTTTTCCAAGGAGTACTATGGCGCTGCGAGTCGAAGATATCACGATTAACTACGAAGAAGATGGCGTACTAGTCGTGAAAGAACTCGATAAGGTGATCCTTTCAAAGGGATCCTGGTCCACAATCCTTTTTAAATATCAGCAGTGGGAAAAAAACAAAAATGATTACGGCCCGGAGCGTTACTCTATCCGGCGTTACAGAAAAATTGACGATGAATACAGGCAACAGGCGAAGTTCAACATTTCCAGCAAGGATCAGGCTACCAAGCTGATCGAAGCGCTTCAACTCTGGATTCGCTCTGCAGACAACAGTGGCGAAACCGCCGCATAGCCCTGCTCAGGGGAACACTGCTGTCCGGATGTGGAGAAAAACGGAAATTTCAGTGGCGGATGAGCGGTCAATTTCAAGGAATCGAGTAAACAAATGATACGTGAGAGCCTCACAGCTCGATGATGCTGCCGCCGGGGGTCGTATCGTCAAAGAAGTCCTCTTTGAAATAATGAAAACCCTGTTCGTCGGACGAATAGTAATCACATACCGACTCTGTAAAAAAAGTTTTTAAAGCGCCATCCTTATTATCTCCTTCGATAATCCGATGAATCAGCTGGCCGTTCTGGGAAGGCGTCACAAAAGCAACTGCAAAACGTGGCATGAAATGCTCCTCATCTTTTCAAGGTGATTTATGACCAAGTAAATAAAAATAGATTGTAGAAGCATGACATGAAAACAAAAAATAGTTATATGGGCAAAATGTCTGAAAAAAAAGCAATATTGCCGGTTCATTATGAGGTGTGGGAACTCCGTCCTCACCGTGATCGGGGAAAACGTAGATCCTGTTGGAATATCAACGTGTTATTGCGGACAGTGAGTTATGCCGGATCGGCAACAGGGTTCAGAATGCGTCATCCTCGGTATAAGTCTCGTTGCGTTCTTCTTTCCAGGCCATAAGCTGCCGGGTGCGGCTCGGATGTTTGAGTTTGCTCAGGGCTTTAGTCTCTATTTGCCTGACCCGTTCTCTGGAAATACTGAAAATTTCGCCGATTTCCTTCAGCGTCTTGATTCTGCCATCGTCGAGTCCGAAACGCATAATGATAATCTCCCGTTCCTTGGCCGCCAGCGAATCCAGAACGTCCTTGATCTGATCCCGCAGATGCATCAGCGACATCCTCAGCGAGGGATCTTCGGCCCGGGTATCTTCTATATATTCGCCGACCGTCATCCCGCCCTCGGTCCCAACCTCCATGTCGAGCGAAATGGGTTCCATCGAATACTCCAGGGCCATCTGAACTTTGGCGACCGAACATCCAAGCGCTTCGGCCAGTTCCTCATGGCTCGGTTCATAACCATAATCGATTACCCATTTTTTACAGAGCCGCACGGTTTTGTTCACCAGATCGAGAGTGTTGGCGGGAATCCTTATGGCTTTTGATTTATCGTTGATTGCGCGTGAGATCGCCTGACGTATCCACCAGGTCGCATAGGTGCTGAATTTGTATCCCTTTCTGTAATCGAAATTCTCAACCGCCTTGATGAGTCCCCGGTTGCCTTCCTGGATGAGATCGATTATCTCCATTCCCCGAAGTGTATACTTTTTCGCGATGCTTACCACAAGTCGCACATTGGCTTCGATAATCGCGCACTTGGCCTGATTGCGCATCGATTCCCAGTGCGAGAACTCGTCGAGATGCTGTTTGCGACTATCCTGAATCAGATGTCCCTTGTAACTCTCCAGAATGAGCTCTATCTGCTTGGAATTCAATCCCAGCTGACGGCAGAGTCCGACGATCTCTTCGTTAAGCCTGTTTATCTTCTCGCTCTGATCGCCTCCTTCGGACTGAAGACCGGTGATGGAGGTGGTTTTCCTTTTGATGAGTGAGATGATCTTCAGAAACTCTTTTCGCAGCTGGTCAGTATCCTCGTTCTTTTCGACCTGGTCCTCCTCGAGCTGAAGTACGTCGATGCACTCCAGTTCGTTATGCCGGAGCTCCTCGGCGATCCTGTAAAGACTTCCGAGAGAAATCGGGTGCTTGAAGGCCATCTCGAAGAGTTTTCCCTGGGCATATTCCATCTGCATGGCGTATTCGGTTTCCTGTCCCCGCGAGAGGAGAGGTACTCTGCCCACGCTGTTCAGATATACCCATGTCGGATCCGTGTAGCGGGCCTGCCTGCGCGCGGATACGATGCGGCGCGTCCTGCGTTCGTAGAGCGGGACCTTTTCTTTCACGAAGGTGTTGATGGTGATGTTTTCGTTGGCGATGATCTGCCGGACCCGTTCGCGTTCCTGCGGCGTCGACGCGACTTCTTCGATCTGGGCTTCTGTGACGAATCCCTGCAGGGCCGCGAGTTTTTTCAGTCGTAATGTGGTTTTGTCGGGGACCGGCGTGGGTTTGACGGGCGTTTCAGGCTCTTTTTTTCTGATCATTCTTCTCCGTCCAACTCGTGCAACTGGGTTAGATAATCATTCAGCTGGTGTAATAATTCGCTTCGACGATGTGGCTCTCTCTTCATCTGCAGTTTACATTCCCGTCTGCGGAATTGTAAATGTTTTTTTCTTAAATGAATGATCTTCTGCACCAATTCATCATGAATGTGCTCTTTGACATCCTCTTTGACCTGTAAAAGGGAGATGCGACGTTTGATTTCAGGATCATCGGTGTAGTTCAGAATGGTGCCGAAATGGTGTTCCCGATCATAGACTTTTAACATCAATGAATATATATCACCGGAAACCGGATCCGTAAGGGTTTCAGGCGCAATGTAATTCCTTGCCTCATCAACGAGTTCCGGCTGGAGAAAAAGATACCTGAGAAACTGACCTTCAAGACTTTTCTGATAAATGGAATCACTGTTGAGAAGCGATGGGCCAGGTTGCGGTACGTAGCCGGTTTTTACGGGGAGATGTCTATGAACCAGTCGCGGTTCGATCCCGAGCTTCTCGGAGATTCTCTGCCTGAAATGGTCCGCTGCGATTTCGTTCTTCATCGAGGCGACGATCGGCGCCAGCGCCTCGATGATTTCGACCTTTCCCCGTGAAGAATCCGGACGACGGCTTTTCATCATCCGTTCGATAATGAATTCGTGCCACGGCAGGGCTCCCCTCAGCAGCTGTTCGAATTTTTCTCGTCCTTCGCGTCGAACCAGGGAATCCGGATCATCCCCTCCCGGAAGAATCAGAACCGAAAGATCCGGATTCAGCGGCACCAGCGTGGAGATCGCACGTTCGGCCGCATTCTGCCCCGCCGAATCTCCATCAAAAGTAAGGATGATCGAATTGGTGAACCGGGAGAGGATCTGCGCGTGTTCAGGCGTGAGCGCGGTTCCGGATGTCGCGACGATATTTCGCACCCCCGCCTGGAAGAGCGTCAGATAATCCATGTATCCTTCGACGATAACCGCCGCCTGCGACTCCTTGATATATGACCGGGCCCGATCCAGCCCGTAAAGAAATGATTTTTTTTTGTAGAGCAGGGTCTCCGGGGAATTGAGATATTTGGGCTGCGCCTCGGAATTTGTCGAACGACCTGCAAATCCAATCACCCTTCCCGCATAATCGCAAAGAGAAAAAATTATCCGGTTTCGGAAACGGTCATGACATCTGCCGCTCTCTTTCCGAACGGCGAGTCCGCAATCGACCAGCAATGATTCCTCTATCCCTTGTTTCCTGCAGTAGTCTATCAGCCCGGTCCAGTGATCGGGGGCGAACCCGAGCCGGAAATCCCTTACAGTCTCCGGTCTCAAACCACGTGATTTCAGATAAGATACCGCGATGGCGGAAGGTTTGATGCAGTGATAAAAAAAATTCGACGCAACCTCATGTATTCGCAGGAGTTCCGCTTTCGAGGGGACGCCCGGTTCGTGATTGACACCGTTGTTTCCGGTTCCATGGTCGGAACCGGTCGGAGATCTGCGGTCTGAAACTTTTTGCAGAGTGATGCCGCATTCATCCGCAAGCATCGACAGCGCTTCGGCGAAACCTATTCCCTCGATCTCCTGGATAAATGTAAAGACATCCCCTCCTTTTCCGCATCCGAAACAGTGGAAGAATCCCTGCACCGGATCGACATGAAACGAAGGTGTTTTTTCCTTGTGAAACGGACAGAGGCCTTTGAGGGTCCTGCCTGAGGCCTTCAATCCGACATATCTGCCGATCACTACGGCAATATCGGATTTCGAACGAACTTCTTCTTTTGCGAAATCGTTTAATAAAGACATATTCCGGACGGCGACGAAAACTGCAATTGTGTCAGAACTTCTTGTTTTTCAACTGATTAGGACGCCTCTTTCTTCTTTGGTACCGCAGGAATGCTTCAATCCGGGCAGACACTTTCCAAAAGATGGAAAAGGTCACCCGGATCGTAGAAAGAATCCGTCCGGTTCAGAAGTAAGATACCTTTTGGCAGATGGAGGAGTGACAGGTATGTACCTGTCCCGAAAATCAGTACCGGAGTGTGTCCCCTGGCTCAGGTACATACAATCAATTGTGGTACTGTTGTCCGCCGCAGATTTGCCCCTGTCCGGTCCCTCCCACCATTTATACATTGATCTCTCTTACCGATTCAGGTAATCGAGAGTGCGGTTGGATGAGATGGTCATTAAACGGTGTGATCGAAAAACATTCCCTCGATCTGGGTGACATCCTCGATGATCCGGATGAAGTCATTCTGGCTTATGTTTTTCCGCTGTTTCTCCTTTATATTTCCTGCTTCGTCGAGAAAGGCCATTTCGATGTAGACTTCACCCCACTTTTTGAAAACCTGAAATCGGTAGGGGAGGCCGCGCTCGGCAAGACGCCGATTTGAGGCGTCCACCGCCATACTGAGCGGGCGAAAATAGTCTCGTACCTTTTTCGGGGCATGTCGCTCCTTCCGCTCCTTGTCCTGATTGCTCCGTTCCTGAAAAGGACGTGCCGCCTGAACCGCATCCACCGGGGTGATACTGCGGTTTTCCGGAGGAATGATTGTGCCATCGGCAGGCATCGATGCCCCCTTTTTTCAAAGATTTATCGTCGACGACCCCGCTGCCGGGAGTGTAGCGCAATCAGATTCGGAAAGAAAGGATGCTAATGATGATGCGCCCGGCGTATAAACGAAGTAAATTTAAAATACCGGCGGAATCACCGGGTCGCAGGTAACTGCGCACCCTGCTTTTTCGGTTAGATACGTGAACAATATACAATTCTCGCAAAGATCTGGGAAGGACCAATGAACGGCGCGGAAAATTCGATTCCATCCAGAAAATGTCCTTCTTTATGCGATTATCGTCTGATCGCGATTTCGGTTCTCTTTATGTCCGGACCGATATGTACCCGTCACCGGTCGCACGCTGCGCCGAGGCAACCTTCGAAAGAAGGCAACTACATAAGCCAGGAGTCGATCGACACTTCCATTCAACGCGGGTTCATTCTGCTCAATGAATCGGCCGATATGGCCGGCGTGGGTTTCAGACATCAGCGGTCCATCAGCGAAGCGAAAAAAATAGTGCGGATGCTCAAAGAGAAGGCCAGGGGAGATCCCAACGAAAAATACATCCTCTGGAAAGCCGGAGAACTGGAGGCCCAGATCTACCTCGAAGAGAGCGACCTGGTGATGCAGCAGATGCAGAAGCGCCAGCTGACCATCAACGAACTGGTAGACAGATACAATTCGGAGGTTGGAAAATGGCGTCCGGATTTCGCCTCGCTCTACCGCATTCACAAACATATGGACCAGGTCGACGTCCGAAAGGCCAACGAACTCGCAGACTCCTACAATCAGCGGAAAAGAGCCATTTCCCGTGAAACGGTCCACTTCCTCGAGAAAGCGCTTCTGGCGGGTATTCTCGATTCGGCCCGCAAGGAACTCGGGTACTGTCTCCGCAACCAGCTGTATCTGGACATATCCTCCTCGGCTTACAAAAAACTCGAGGACCGGGTAGAGGGGCTCGACGAAGCGCTGCGCAGCAGGCCTTTCATCGCCGCCGCGGTGGCATCCGCGGAACGTTTTCTCGACAAAAAAAACATCTCGGAAGCGCGCAAAACCCTTGACAGCGCGGGAAACCTCCTGACTACGATCCGCCGGCACCTTCCCCAGCGCGAAGCGATCGCCGCAGCTTCTTCGCTCAAGAGGACGACCGGACGGCTGGGTGCGATGGAAGACTCGCTTGTGGGTGTAAATCTCTCCATTCTGCGGTCTGAGGGTGTGGAAGCGGCGGACAAATATCTTCAATCCGTCCTCCGTGCGCGGGGAGTATCACGCGAAAAGGCGGCCTCGGTCGACCGGATGATCATATCCGCCCAGTCACCCGATCAGAAAATGGAGAGCTCCGGGATCGCGGACCTGGACAACGACGAACCCGAACGGAGCCCGGTGCTCGACGACATCATGATCGCCGCCAAGAAGAAAGCGCAGGAAAAAATGGACAGCGTCCGCAAGGTCGAAAATGCGCTTTACTGGAAGGAACAAAGGGACCGGGACCGCAGGGACAGCATCGCTCGATCGGAGCGGGCAGCGGAGGAAACCGCGCTGCGCACGAAGCAGCTGCAGGCCGATTCGATCGCGATGGCCATTTACCTGTGTATCGAAAAGAACGACATGCGAAACGGGCGGAGGCTCTTTTCGGAAAAACGCGGATTCCTGGGCCGGTTCCTTCGGAAGGAGGAGCTGGCGATGCTGGAAACGACGATCGAACAGTTCACCGCAGCGCCCGCCCGGGAACAGAGTGACATCGCCTATCTCACGCCGGTCGACCGTCGATCCCAGCCGCAGACCGCTCCCACGGATCCCTTGTTGCAAAGAAACCTGAGCCGCGCCCAGGAAGAAATCACGGGCATATACTCCATGCTGGAGCGAAACGACATCGAGAGGGCATACCGTAGATTCAGGACCAACAGGGAACCGCTGCGGAAATATCTCGCTCCGGAAGCTTTCAGCATGCTTGAACTGTCGGTGCAACAGGCATACGACTACTCCACCGGGAAAAAATAGCCCTCTCTCCCGGCCCCGTACCCGTTCATTATCGTCAACAGATCGACAGCACAAAGACTGGAAGAATCAAATGTCGACGATGAAAGCATTTTCATACCCCCATCCGCCTTCGGCACCTTCCTCAGGTAACGGGGGAAGGTGCCGGAAGGAGTGAAACGAACGAAGAAAATCGTGGAAAATTCAAGCGCTGTGTAAATCCAGATACGAGAACGATTTATAATTTTACGGAGGTATCATGGTATACGGATCAATGCTCACAGTCGAAACCGAGGGTTTTTCCGACATTCACGACATCACCGGCCAGGTACGCCGGATCGTCGGGCAATCATCCATCGCAAACGGCATTGTAGTGGTCTTCGCGGTTGGATCTACGGCTTCGATATCCACCATCGAGTACGAACAGGCCCTCGTCGAGGATGTCCGGGAACAGCTCGAGAAAATGGTGCCGCACACCATGCAGTCCCGTCATTCGCAAACATGGGGGGACGACAACGGATTCTCGCATATCAGGTCCACCCTCATGGGACCATCGATCACGGTCCCGCTCGTCGATGGAGAACCGGTTCTCGGGACATGGCAGCAGATCGTGGTCATCGATCACGACAACCGCCCCAGGTCCCGCAAGGTGTATGTTCAGGTTCTGGGTGAGTAGCGTTCATCCCCGCGGCGTCTTATAAAGGATGGTTTCCGGACAGAACATCGTGCGGTGTTTTCATGGCCGACAGGGATCAGGATATCTCGGATCATACCTCACGAGGCCCCGGGGGCTTCATACCCTGTCGATTCGCGGCTTTCAAGCCTTTTCTTCGGCAAAACGCCTCATGAAGAATGATCGCGCTCGCGCACCCCACGTTGAAGGAATCTACACCCCCCGCCATCGGAATCGCCATTACGGAGGTACTTTCCGCGATAACGGCGTCCGAAACGCCGCTCTGCTCGTTGCCCATCACGATGCAGCAATCGCGCGCCAGGTCTACTGCATGCAATGAGACGCTCTGCGATCCCAGGTGCGCCGCGACGATCGAAAAACCGTACCGTTCCCTGAGGTTCGAAACCATTGCCGCCAGATTGTCGCTGTAAATGAATGGCATCCCGAAAACCGCGCCCATGGAATTTCTTACCGAGCGGCGCAGATAAGGATCGGTCGAGGTCTCCCCTATTACCATTGCCTGAACCCCGCATGCCGCGCAGTTGCGCACGATCACACCTGTGTTCTCGGTATTGCTCAAATGGTCCAGTGCGACAAAAAGGCGCGGAGCGGGTATTTCCGAACAGACCGATTCGACTGTGGAAGCCGGAGGGACCCGCCCAACCGCCATAATTCCCTGATGATAATTGAATCCTACGATGGATTTGACGATCGTTTCCGAACTCCTGAACACCGTTACCTGTTCCGGTCTGTGTTCGAGATCGTGCCTGCATCTCTGAAGCCATGTGTCGGTCAAAAGAATGGATATGACCTCAAGATCGCTCGCCAGGAGACGAAGCGCCACCTTGTTGCCTTCCGCGACAAACACTCCCCTTCCCCGGTGCTCGGCCGAACGGCGCAAAGTACGATACAGCTCGACTCCCGGATGTTCGGGAGAAACGACATCAACCACCGATCCGATCATACATCAATCAACTTTCAGAAGAAATGGTGTTCCCGCAGGCTTTTTCCGCCAGGCGACCAATGCCCTTTTTGGACGAACGCGGGCAAATATGATATAATTATATCGGCCCTGATCGCACGAATTCCTGACGCGATCCGGTTCGCTGCCTGGCACGGGCGGGATTGCCGAAAGCGAGAGCATGTCACCGGATCGACATGCCTCCAAAAGTACATCTCCCGGTGCCTGAAAATGCGGTGCATCCGACCGTCACCCGATCGTACGATTCGGAACACGATCCATCACGATACCTGATTGTCCGAATATCTTTCCATGCAGGTCTCCGAAGCCGGGGACCCGATGCACGAAAAACCGTGCAGGAGAACATCGTATGAAACAATTCCGATACCTTGGTGCGGCAATTGTATTTCTGGCGTCCCTTCCGGTTCCGGCCCATGATAATCCCGAGCCGCTTCGATGTAAAATCATTAAAAAGCAGGGTATCATTCAACTCTGGTCGAAAACCTCCTCAGAGCGTCTCAACCTAGAAAATTCCGAGGATCTCGAATCTGGCAAAACCCTCATCCTGCAGCCCGAGGCGTCGCTTCACCTGACTTTCGAGCCATTGATCGACCTTTTGCTTCAGCCCGCGACCACCCTGAGTTTCGAAAACCTCCTGATCGAGAGAACGAGCCGCATCATCCGTTTTCGCAGTACGCTCCAGACCGGGGCGATCATATTGAAAGCTCCTCCCCAGTCCGGACATACACTTCTTTTCTCGCTTCAGACACCGAGCGCCGTGATCGATGTCACTACCGGCGAAATCAGCGTCACTGTAGACCCGGACGGAACTACCACCGTGGAAGTCGCTAATGGGTCCGCGAAGATACTTCCTCACGAAAGCACTCTCAAAACCCAGCTCAACGGGGGGAGCCGGGGGGTGATCGTTTCTCACCAATCCACGGTTCAGATCAGTGGAATCGGGGATGCGGCTCCACCCGGAAAAAAGACACAACATAAACAGCAGCCCTCGATCGCCATTCTGTCGGTGAAATCGAAAACCATACCCAAGGAAAACCTCGAGCACATTTCGAATACCGTCGCCCAGGAGTTCTCGAAATCGACCGAAGCGAAAGTTCTATTTCTCGACGAAATCAAGAGACTACTTCATTCGGAAGGATACGACCGGCTCCTCGATTGTTTTTCCGATTCATGCATCTCATCGATCGGTGCAAGGGCAGGCGTCGATATCGTGATCGTAGGCAATCTCGGACAGCTCGGAAGCACCCACATCCTCGATCTGAAGATGGTCGATGTGCTGCGGGACCGGGTCATCAAAAGGACATCGGTGAGCGCCGCCGAAGACCTGGGGCTTATTCTCGGAGAGATTCCCGGTGCGATCCAGGACCTGGTGAAAGTCGATACGGTACTCACCTCGGTGCTCAGCCCCCCCGGGAACATGGAGCCTTCTTCAACCGGGGAGTACCGGGAGAAAGAGGTGTGGTTATTTCCCGGGAAATTCCGGATGGGGTCGGCATCGACCACCGGAGAGATCGATGAGCTGCCCGGCCACACCGTTGCTCTCAATGGATTTTTCATCGATCGTTTCGAGGTGACACGGGACGAATTCGAAAAGGTAATGGGCTACAAACCCGCAGCGATCAAAGGATGCGGAAACTGCCCAGTTACCAACGTGACCTGGCTGGAATCAATGGATTATTGCGGCAAGGCAGGGAAAAAACTTCCTTCCGAAGCACAGTGGGAGTATGCGTGCAGAGCGGGAACAATTACTCCGTTCTCTACAGGATCGACCATCTCAGCTGATCAGGCGAACTTCAATGCGCAAAAACCGTTCGGTGGAAGTCCGGCGGGAACTTTTCGCGGAAAAGTCGTTCCTGTCGGTATGTTTCCCGCAAACGCCTGGAGGCTTCACGATATGCACGGTAATGCGGCGGAATGGTGCAGGGACTGGTACGATATCGCCTATTATGGAAATTCTCCCCAGAAAAACCCGACAGGTCCGGAAAAAGGAACTCTCAAGACAGTCAGGGGAGGGAGCTGGAGCAACGACGGGAACAACCTCCGTTCTTCGAACCGCACCGGCTATAATCCGGAACTGCGCCTCGATATAATCGGATTCCGCTGCGTGAGGGAGGACAGCACCCTCTCTCAATAAATTCCGATCAATGCCCGGGGACCGGCAGGGCCGACCTTTCGCGAATCCGTCTGACGTTTTCCATACCCGCAATCGCACCGGGAGTGCCGTTCATACGAGCCGTTTCATACAACCGGAGGGCTTCGTCGAACCTTTCCATCCCGAACGCGATATTCCCGGCAAAGAGCGCGATGTCGCCGAAACCGGGAAATTCCAAAAGCGTGTTTCGCGCCTCCTCAAAGGCGACGAGTCCATTTCCCATTCTCTCGTGAAGCCGGCATATGCGGTAACGAATCCAGCGGTTTTCCGGATCCTTCTCCTTCACCCTTTCAAGGTAAAAAAGCGTCTTGTCGAGCACCCCCTCACTTTCGTACATATCTGCCTGCAACATGAGAACATACCGGGAATTCGCACCATTTTCAGGGTACCGGCCGAGCCAGGATCTCGCTGAGGTGAAATCTCCCAGGTCACGGTACATCTCCCCGAGCGCCACGAAAACGTCGTGATTTCCCCTGTCCAGTTCGACCAGCCGTTCAAAGGCCACAATGGCTTCGGGCCAGGCGGAAACCCTGCGGTAGGAAGCTGCGCGTAAGAAGAGCGCCTTTCCGTGTTCGGGTTCGAGTTCCAGGGCTCTGGTAACCGAAGCGATGCAGTTTCCCATGTCGTCGAGCGTATAGTAGGCGATCGCAAGATTGAGATGCCCCCGGAAAAAATCGGGAGCTTCGTCGACCGCAGCCCTGTAATAGACAATACTCTGCGGGAGACTGTCAAGCTGAAAAAAGGCATTCGCGCAATTGAAATAACTCAGGGTCCTGTTCTCTCCTGCGGCGATCGCCTTTTTATATGAACGCAGAGCTTCGGAATACCTGCCCTCTCCATAGAGTGTATTTGCATGTTCGAGGTGGGAGACCGCTCTTCCTGAAACCGGAGGTACACCGATGACCGAAAAGATGCAGAGGAGACGAAAAAAGGTACTCGTTTTCTGAATCCGCATACAATAAATCTACTTTCTCACGTATGCGCCCGAAAAGTGATATGCCCGGTTTTCCGCTCTGCTGCCCACAAATGTTTAATGATGAATAAAACTTTGAATTGGCGGTAATCAAATACTTCGATACGGGGCCGTACAGTTCAGTGTGCATAACGTTACGAAAAAGCTGCAACGCTCCGGGGCTCGCGCGCTGGCCATCTGCAGAGTCGTTATATTATCTTTTGCTGACAACTTTTTACCTGAGGTCCGGTCATGAATATCACGGTACAACTGAGCAGGGATTTTCCGTTTCAACCCTTTCAAATAAAGAATGCCCTCGAGCTGTTCGACGAAGGAGCGACAATCCCCTTCATCGCCCGGTACCGAAAGGAACGGACCGGCTCCCTAGATGAACTACAGCTCAGGGATCTTCTACATAAATACAACTATTACAAGGAATTGGAAGAGCGGAGAGGTACGATTCTCGAGAGCATCCGTTCACAAGGCAAACTCACCGATGAATTGTCGGCTGCAATCAATGCGTGCCTCGACAAGACAGAGCTGGAGGATCTCTACCTGCCATACAAACCCCGGCGCACCACGCGAGCCACCAAGGCGAGGGAGGCCGGTCTTGAACCTCTGGCCCGCATTCTGGCCGAATATTCCGATGCGACGACCGATCCTCTCCATGAAGCGACCCGGTTTCTCGACCCGGAGAAGGGTATCGACACTCCCGGAAAAGCGATCCAGGGGGCATGTGACATCCTCGCAGAAGAGCTTTCGGACGACGCCGAGCACCGAAAATGGATGAGGGAGCTCTCATATGATTCCGGTTTCATGACCAGCACGGTGAAAAAGGAGTCCGAAGGGAAAAAATCGAAGTTCGAGATGTATTACGACTTCAGGGAGAGTGTACGGACCCTTCCATCGCATCGAATACTCGCGATGCTGCGCGGAGAGAAGGAAAACGTGCTTCGACTCTCTCTGGAAATTCCCCGGGATACTGCGATCGCCTACCTGTCGGGGAAACTGATGGTCAATCCGGGAAGTGCCGCCCGGGAATATCTGCTGCGGACGGCCGCCGACAGCTTCGACCGGCTGATTCAGCCGGCTACTGAAACGGAAATCCGCAAGGAACTGCGTGAACGCGCCGAAACGGAAGCTTTCAAAGTATTCGGCGCGAATCTTCAGGCGCTACTGGTCGCCCCCCCTGCCGGAAGAAAAGCGGTGCTCGGCATCGATCCCGGATTCAGGACCGGCTGCAAGGTGGCGGTTATCGACGACACCGGAAAATACCTCGAGCACGTGACAATATATCCCCACGAACCGCAGAAAAAGATCGAGGAGTCCGGTCGCATGATCGAATACCTGATTTCTTCTTTCGGTATCGGTCTCATAGCGATCGGCAACGGCACGGCGAGCAGGGAAACCGACGAGTTCATCCGCTCGTTACTCGTGAAGATACCTGAAAACTCACGCCCGGTTCACGTTATCGTCAGCGAAGCAGGCGCGAGCGTCTACAGCGCGTCCGATGTCGCAGTCAGGGAGTTCCCGGACCTCGATCTTACCGTACGCGGGGCCATATCGATCGCACGCAGACTCCAGGACCCGCTTTCCGAACTGGTCAAGATCGATCCGAAGGCGATCGGTGTCGGGCAGTATCAGCACGACGTCAATCAGACCAAGTTGAAGGAATCCCTCGATGAAGTGGTGGAAAGCTGCGTGAACAGTGTCGGTGTGGATGTGAACCTGGCTTCCGAGGAGCTCCTTAAATACGTTTCCGGACTCAACCGTCTCATTGCGCAGAACATCGTCACATACCGTAACGGGCATGGCGCGTTCCAATCCCGCGAAGATCTTCTGCACGTTCCCGGGCTCGGCAGCAGGAAATTCCAGCTTGCCGCGGGATTTCTACGGATTGCTGGAGCGAACCATCCCCTTGACAATTCCGCAGTTCATCCCGAAAGGTACGGCCTTGTCGCCGAAATGGCGGCCGCGATCAATACCACAATTGGTGAGATGATCGGAAACGGCGATCTGATCCGGAAAATCGACAAGACCCGGTTCATCAACGACGAGGTCGGCCTACCCACCATCGAAGACATTCTCAGGGAACTCGAAAAGCCCGGGCGCGATCCGCGGGCCAGGTTCACGTATGCCCGTTTCAGGGATTCCATCACAAAGATCGAGGATCTCCAGGAAGGGATGATTCTGGAAGGTACCGTCACCAATGTCACTAACTTTGGTGCATTCGTCGATATCGGCGTTCACCAGGACGGTCTCGTGCATATTTCCGAAATGGCAGACGCCTTCGTTACCGACCCACGCAGGGTCGTTTCCGCGGGGCAGGTGGTGCAGGTCCGCGTCATGAAGGTGGATCACGAACTCAGGAGAATCGCCCTTTCGATGAAAAAACATGGCAACCCCCGGGATATCCCTGATCGGATGGAAAGAAACGCGAACTACGGAATTCCAAATGAAAAAAAGGCGTCTTCCGGCCGCAAGGAGCGCCCCGGAGGCGATCCCGGGAAGAAACTGAAAACCTGTAAACCCAAAATCAGTATCAGGAAAATCATGCCGTGATCCTTCCCGCGGCTCGATTTCGCATTGATTACGTAAGACAATTTGGTTATTTTACCTGATTTGGACGATTCTTGGCGATGGCGGCACGATGGACCCGGCGGCCACCCGCCGGGTCAGGATGCGTGGAGCATATCGATAAATGACATCTCCATGCATCGGCCCTGAATCCAAAAAAAATATTCCAGGGGTTTCAAACGTATACAGAATCGATTCCCATAGGAAAAAGCGTGAACAAAAGATCATTTCTCCTTTCGCTTGCCTTTTCGGCGGCCTTGTTGCCGGTTTTCCGCTCCCACGTCCTCGCCACCCAGCTGCCGGACATATCGAGCCTTCTTTCCGATCAGGACCGTATCTCCAGTGAAATTCTCAATATGTACAATATCGAGGAGAACCTGTCTCAATTCCAGAAAAGTACGTCTTTTATCGACAACGCCATCGACGAAGACCGGTACAACATCGGCATGGGCGACGTATTCCTCGTGACGATACTCGAAATGCCTTCGGTCAATTCGACTACCCCCGTAAACCAGAACGGGGATATTTACATTCCAAAAATAGGAAGACTCAAACTCGGCAAGATATCCCTCAGGGAGGCCAAGGCGAAAATCGTCGCCTTCGTCCATCAGCAGTTGAAGAACAGGAATCATACCGTCTATGTGGCCTTACAGGAAGGCAAAAAGGTCAGAGTCACGGTCAACGGATCGGTCACGAGCCCCGGAACCTATTTCGTTGACGGAATATACCGCATCTCGGATTGCCTGTCCAAGGCGAACAAGGGCACGGTGCCCGGCTTCAGCGAAAACGACCTGCGCAGCGTTACCGTCCGCTCGGCGGACACCACGCTCCAGCTCGATTTGATGCGATACTACCTCAAAAACGACATCAGCCAGAATCCTTACGTCTATCCTGGAGACATCATATTTCTTCCGCCTGCGATTCATCGCGTGTTCGTACAGGGAGAGGTGGTGAAACCCCTCTCCGGATCGGGGTATGTTCCAATCAAATCATCGGAAACCCTTGGTGACCTGCTTGACCTGCTCGTGCTCTCGGGCGCGGCGGATTCCGGCATGATCATTGTCCAAAAAGGATCACAGCTCGATCGCCGCGACACTATCGTATCTTACGTCCAGGCTCCGGACATTATCCTCGAAAACATGGACGTGATCACCATTCCGACGAAACCAAACTACCCGAAAACGAAAACGGTCTTCATTTCAGGCGAAGTCGCACGACCGGGTCCGTATAATTGCATAGAGAACGTCACCAGGGCGGAAGACATCCTGTCCCTTTGCGGGGGCCCCACCCCCAAAGCCAATGTGGAGCGTGCATTCATCATACGCAAGAACCTGGAGTTGAACAATCAGGGAAAGCGAAACTCCTCGCCTGAGCTCCTCAAGATTCCCGATGCGCAGACGGGGTTCACCGCCGGCTCTATCCGCCCCGAACTCAACTTTGCATTCTCCCGTCTCAGCAATTTCCAGGATTATTCAGTCATATCTCTCAAACGGCACGGCTTTTCGACGATTCTTGAAAGCAATGACCAGATCGTTGTCCCGCCGGTAGAACATTTCGTCTACGTTAGCGGAAGCGTGCGGAAATCCGGCGCCTATCCGTACATCAAGGGAAAAAGCTGCCGGGACTACATCAGGGATGCGGGCGGATTCACCAGTAAATCTGACCGGCGGAGCACCTACATTCTGACCAGGTACTCAGCCAGTCTCCAGATCAAGGACGGCAAAACGGTTGAAGAGGGCGATATTATCGTGGTTCCGGATTCTCAGCGCAACGTGGTCATGACCGACGTCGTCATTCCGGTTCTTCAGATCGTTTCGACGCTGACCACCATAGTGTTCGCCATCTTCACGATGTCGAACGCAAACTGACGGAGCTGCAATGCCGGTTTTTTTTGGTGCCTTTTATCGTTCCAGGCGAAAGGACCGACTATGAAATGGCACACACGTCGGTTTCTGCGTCTATTCCTTCCTTTGCTCCCATTCCAGTACAGGTTGCGTTCTCTCAAACGATATTTGACCCCATTCAGGCCGGAGAACGCCCGAAACGTTCTGGACTACAGTGTTTCGCTGATCAACCTTCTGCAGAAAAACGGGACGACCCGGCAAGGCGCATCGGCTCTGGAACTGGGGACCGGATGGGAACCGGTATTTCCTCTTCTTCTGAGATGTGCGGGTTTTTCGAGGGTGGTCACCATCGATCTCAACCGGTTGCTCGATATCTCCTCGTGCAGACGTATCTGCCGCTTTATCCACGAAAACAGGTCCTTTATAGGCGACAGCATCTCGGTTTCCACCACATCCATAGAATCTTTTCTGGAGGGCGTCGATCTGTCCAGTCTCGAAACGTTCCAGTCTTCCTCTTCCATCGAATATCGATCCCCCTGTGACGCAAGAGCGCTGCCTTTCCCGGATGAAACGTTCGACGTGATCGTATCGAACAATGTGCTTGAACATATCTCACCACCGACTTTAACCTCGATATTCCACGAATTCCACCGTGTGCTGAAGCCGGACGGACGCATGGCGCATGCCATTGACAACGGAGACCACTGGTCCTACGACGACTCCTCGATCACACGGGTGCATTTTCTTCAGTTCGAAGACGAAACCTGGCAACGAATGCGGTGCAATCCCATTGACTATCAGAACCGGCTCCGTCATTTCGAGTATTGCCGGCTTCTCACGGAAACCGGTTTTTCACTGACGGAGGACGCTTCCCTTCTCGACGAGCGGCTGCTGCCCGAACTGCGGAATGTACCGCTCTGCAGCAGGTATCGGGATGTATCTCACGATCAGCTCGCGATCGTTCTTTCCAGATTCGTCGCGGAAAAGAAACGGAACACCAGGCCATGAAAAAAATCGTTTTCATCGAACCCCCGCCCACACTCGGGTGGACAATCGACTCCAAGGTCTCCAAAGCCGGCCGACGCCACCCCTGTCTAAACGAAACCGGGGAACAAACCTACAGTTACCAGAATCTCTCCTGCGCGGCGGTTCTGAGAAGCGGAGGCTTCGATGTCCGATACCTTCACTGTCCGACTCAGCGCCTCGATCTCCCGATGACAGAAAAAAAGGTTCTCGATGAGTGCCCCTATGCGGTGGTGATAATGGTCGAACACATCAATGCCAAAGTGGCCGTGGCGATCTCCGAGTTCGCGCACCTCCATGGAATGCGGGTCATCTGGGTCGGGCCGTTCGTCACGGCTCTTCACGAGAAGGAAATCGTCAAGCCGTGCGTCGATT
>CAZGVZ010000008.1:0-21711 GCA_964529145.1 uncultured Fibrobacteraceae bacterium
AATATTCCCGCATCAGGGGAGGCCTCTTACGGACTGGAGACGGCAGCGAATGCCGGTCGATCTTCCCGCTGTGGGTTCTGGGAAGGGTTACGACGAACATGAAAGTCGAGGGAATCATGTATACCGGCAATCTCGTTGCCACGAAAGAGCGCATCTCTTCCACCGCCGATTTCCGCCCCGGGGCGAGGACTATATAGGCGGCAAGCCGCAGCTCGATGGCACCGAACGGTATCACGGCCGCTTCTAGTACCGCCGGATGTCTCAGGAGACAGTTCTCGACATCCCCGGTTTCGACGCGGTTGCCGTTTATTTTCACCTGCCCGTCAATCCGCCCCGAAAAGTGGATCAAACCCTCGGAGTCGCGGAACCCGGTATCTCCGGTACGGTACAACTGCTCCGGTCCCGAAGGATCGGTCGGGTCGGGAACGAACCTCGATGCGGTAAGCTCCCTGTCGAGGAAATACCCATGACTGCGATAGGCTGTCGTGATACAGATCTCTCCGGCAATTCCCTGCTCGCAGGGCTTATCTCCGTCAAGAATCGCCACCGAAACGTCCGCTATCGGCTTTCCGATGGGAACCATAACACCGGGCCGTTCGTCGCCTGCGGTCGCCACGTGATACATGGCTGCGAGTGTCGTTTCGGATGGTCCGTACAGATTGACCACCGTCACGGCCTTTCCCGCCAGGGCACGTATTCCGGCAAGATCATCGCCGTAAAGCGGCTCCCCCGCCGAAAAAACGTACCTGAGATCGTTCAGGCCGTTCCCCGGCTGCGCCATGGGGCAGCCCAGAAGCAGCCTTAGCACCGAAGGAACGATATGGGTTACAGTGATCCGCTGCCGGCCGAACCAGTGCCGCAACGCCGCGGGATCGATGATCGTCTCCCGTTCCGGAACACAGATGGTCGACCCGGTGCAGAGCGACACGAACATATCCCTGAGACTGACGTCGAAGGTGGGCGGCGAAAGCGCGCTGACCCGTTCTTCGGCGAACGAAAAGTGCGAAGTCTCCCAGTCGATAAAATGACGGAGTCCCCGTTCGGACCCGAGAACGAGTTTCGGTATCCCCGTGGATCCGGAGGTCGGAATCAGGTAGCACGCATCTGCATCATATACCGGTGGGGAGGTGCAGGCCGTTTGACCCTCAGCTAATGTGACCGGAATGCGGTCCCTTCCGCTCTCTCCGTTAACGGAAAATATCGGAGTGCCGCGGCAAAGCCCGACGGTATCGATGTCGTCCGGACGTTTACCCCCGGCAATGATGAACGCGGCGGGACATGTCCGGGCGATTATCCCGGCCATTCTTACTGAGGGCAAACGGGTTCCGAGCGGAAGGAATACCGCGTCGTGCTTCAGGACCGACAGCATGGCAGTCACGTATTCCGGCGATTGCTCTCCAAAAATAGCGATGATCGATCTGGCCGGGACACGATGTTCGGACAGTGTTCCGGCAAGCAGGTCCGAGCGCGAATCCAGCTCGCCATACGTAAGCGATCGTCCCTCTCCGGCTATAGCGCAGGAGCGTTCGAAGCGGGCGGCGCTGCGTCTGAAACTTGCAACAACAGGGTACATTTCCTCACAGGATCAAAATTCACGGTTGATTGTTTTACCCCGATCAATTCCTGAAGACAGCAGCTGAAAAAGGACATGACTGAAACGAAACGTCCAAGGTATCCTCGATGACCAAGGGTACGGGCAACTTCAGATCACCTCCGGAAATTCCGTTTCCCGCTGCAACTACCGCGAAGCCCGTCTTCTTACGCCGAAGAGCTCCGTTCTCAATCTGCCGTCCGGCTTGCCTGACGGATGCCGCGGCTGGATACCTCGCCATGTCAAAGGAACAAATATATATCATTTTTTCCAGGTATACAGAAAACACGAATATTCGTAACCCGGTAATTCCAGAACTTTCCGCCTGGAGAAAGAGGTGCCCTTTTCGACAGCCTCGGGGCACTCGGGTTTCAGGTAGACGAGATGCGCCTCCCGCGGAACCGCGGTGAGCGAACTTTCGATATTCGAGACGACCGCTTTCATGATATCGAACTGAAAGGGATTGAAAAAATAGAAAACGCATGGTTCGGAAGGGATCGGAAAAATTGTCGCATTGCTCAGTATGGATTCGATATCTTCGCAGGCACAGCGGTTTTTTTCCTTATAGCGAAGAATGTTTCCCTTTGCGATTTCATGCAATTTCCGGGAAAATTCAACACCGATTATTTTCCTGAAGGGGCGTTTGGAAGCCAGGAGCAGTGTCCGTCCCTTTCCCGATCCGAAATCGATAAATGTGAATCTGGAAAAATCGATCCCGAGCCCGTTGAAGATAGTGTCCAAGAGCTCGATCGGAGTCGGACGGTAACTTCCCGCACCGGCGGCTTCGGTATCGGTAACATCGAATGAGGAGAACGGTACATAATCGGTGGTTTCGATCCCATACCGCGCGTCGAAACCTTTTCCCTCCCGTTTAATCCTCCGCCCCCTGCGGTCGCCTAGCGCGGCCA
The DNA here is from genome assembly GCA_964529145.1 of uncultured Fibrobacteraceae bacterium. GTDB lineage: Bacteria > Fibrobacterota > Chitinivibrionia > Chitinivibrionales > Chitinispirillaceae > JAFGNB01. Next base: position 2,500 of record CAZGVZ010000008.1, read on the forward strand.
GCTTCCCGATTCCGTCGACAAACAACCCCCTGATCCCCACTCTCTTGAGTTTCCGTCTGAACATCCGAATCAGCAGCATACAGAGATCCTTTTCATTGTTGCAGGCTAAAAAAGACGCCTTTCCCAAAACCGGCGGGCGGAAACAGCTCGCCATAGACATATGAAAATACATCTCGCATTAAGCTGATACCTTATCCCGGCCAACGAGAAAACTGTTCACCGCTCCGGCGGCGGATTCCCCGCTTTTCCGAACGGATGATACTTGCGAAAAGAGATATCGGACAGACACAATTAATTGTTTTTTCGCGTGAACTGATATATGTTCCTGTTACACAAAGCTACGGGAATCGAAGACGATCGGCACACATTACAGACCAGAACAATTCAATTGATTTATGAATGCCGGTTTGAACCAGTAACGGGTAAGTGTGTTCTCTTTGATCTTTTTTGTTTAATCGATTAAAACAAAGGTTTTACCTCATTCCTTTTCACATGGCAGAGGAGTGGTTCGTACATGAATTTCGTCCGATGCATTGCCGCCTGTGCTAACGTCACGACGTTTATATTCACTTTCCATCAGGCAATCTCGATCGCGGATGTCGCACCCGGCCCCCACAGGGTGTTTTTCTGGACACAGGAGAACGGAAACTCTTTAAAAAATGGCTGTTACGGTTACATCAGGACCGGACCGGCGACTGTATCCACAACGTTCGAAGAGTACGCATCCTCGTTATGGCTGCTCCCGAAATATCAGTGGTGGCTCGACCTTTTCCGCGAGTCGCCCAACCTGACTTCAAAACTGATCGTCAGCAATCAGCAGCCTGCCGCTATCATCAGGGCCACAACCCGCTATTCAGGCACACAGTGGCTTACCGGTTTTGAAAGGACCGATTCCACCGGGTATGCGATCCGTTTTCTCTTCCCCATGCTTCCAGAGGACAGCGCCTACGGCCGGTACGACCATTTCACGATCGATGTGGACAGCTCCTCCAATCTCGAATTCTATGGCGCGGGGGACAGTATAATGGTCGGCACCTTCGTGCATAAAAGGCCGGACACGCTCGGAAGAGTCAATCTTCTGGCGCGCAACGCCTTCATCGTGGAACTGACCCGGTCGAACCCGTTCAGGATCAAAAGTATACGCTGCAATGGCGCCTATTCAGCCATGATTTCGAAATACCTCGGGTTCGACCTTACCGAACTGAAGAAAAGCGCGGCATGGTACGGACTGGATCTGGTCGACACCACGCCGCCACCTAACGTCAATCCCGGCTCCGTAGTCATCGAGGGCTCGTCACCATATGCTCCCGGAACCGTACGCCGGGTTACCTGGACGCCCGGCAATGTTTCGCAGGTAGACAGTTTTCTCATCCATATCAGCTTCGATTCCGCCGCCACATGGAGCCGTACCGGAAAGGTACTCAGGGATTCTCTGTTCATGTGGACAGTTCCGAACCATGCCTCGTCTACCTCTTTCCTCAGGATAACCGCCTGCGGCAGCATCGGCGAGCGGGTTTCCTCGAAATCCTCCCCATTCCGAATCGCGATTCCGATCGGTTTCACGATCTCTGTACAGTCCTATACCGCGTCGAGCGTCATAGCCGAGTGGAATCCCGGAGGAATCACCGTGCCGGGAAAACGCGCTCTATGCATCGCATACCGCACGGGCACTCCGGTCGCCGCACTGCCTGGGAGCGACTTCGATACTCTGATGTACCCCCTCACAGCTACCCGTGACACCATCACCGGACTCGACAAAGGCGGGATGTGGTACTTCACCGTATTCGTGCGCGATTCCGCCGGAGCATTCGTCATAGCCGGGCCTAACGCGACCGATTCGGCCCTGGCAGCTGATCTCACCCCTCCTCAGAATCCTTTCACACTCAAAGGGATCGCTATAGATTCCACGGGAATCAGGCTTTCCTGGAGTTCCGAAGCCTATATCGGCAGCGATATCGACACCATAGGTATCTGGATCGATAAGCACCGATTTCCCATTTCCGCAAACGATGGAGAATCGGAGCTCGTAGGATTCCTGAGCCTATCGGACAGCTGCGATACTGTAAGAGGACTCAAACCCTCGACTACATACTATTTTGCGCTGTTCGTGGCCGACTCCTCGGGAAACTGGAGCGACTCCGGAGCCTTAGTGCATGTGCGTACACCGTCCGCTCCGGGGAGAACCGATAGCGCCAACGCCGTGGCGATTCTCGGTAACGATACCCAGTCGGTGTTTTCCGATTCACTGCGTATCTGGAGCGGCGATCTGGAAACCGTGTACCGTGACACCATCGATCCATGGGATTCACCCGCCAGCGAGGGATTCATCGAAATCGGTCCGGCATTCACGTTCAGACAGGGTACGCTTCCTGCAGGTCACTCGATCACCATGCAGCTCAAAACCAATTTGATCCCCGAATATTACAGTGAAGACGACCTTCGGGTCTATCGCTACGACATCACCCGGGGGGGCGGCTGGCTTATCGAAAAAGGCCCGGTAACCTCAGACAGTTCGGGAAACCTGGTAGTGACGACAAATGACGTCAGGTTGCCTTTCCATTTCATGATCGATACGTCCGCGCCCGTGATTACGGTTTTAAGCAATGACGGATCCGCCTACACACCTTATGAAAAAATCCTCGATACGTTCACAGTGGCGGATAACGTCAAGAACTTAATACCACAGCTCCTCGTTGCTCCGGGTAATATGTCATACTACGACATTTCCGCGCTCTATATAGATACTGTTGCCGGACAATGGAAACGGTTCGTCACCACTATTCCGTCGTATGCGGCGGATCCCTGCTCCGGATTGCGGGGGTTGTTCAGAATTTCCGACGGGAAGAATACAAACTTCGTGAATCTCTCGAGGAAAATCAAACGGGACGGCATGAATTGCGATGATCGCAGAGCCGATACGATGTCCTGGACTCCCCTCGTGGTCACCGCGATACCTGACCGCCCCCTCCTGTCCGACCTCTTATCCTCCTCGAGAGGCGCCGTATGGGAATACGACACGAAAGCGGAACGGATCATCCGGTGGCTGCCGGATTCCGGAAATGAAAGCAGTCTTGATAAATGGGTCGAATACTCCGAAAAGGACAGTTCACTTTTCGCCGTACTGCCGGGAAGGCTCTCTTGGATCAAAAGCGGCAGAGGTGTCGGGCTCAGGTTCGGCAGCGCCATTGTGCCCGCGCTCATCGATACCTTCGAGATCACACTGAAAAAGGGAGAATGGACCGATTTTTCAATTCCATTCAATTTCGACATTCTCTCGAAAGATATCATGGCCGCCACATCAGCGAAAACCGCATGGGCCGCCGACTCGATCGAGATCTACAGATGGAGCGGATTCCAGAATACATTCACCACCGAACCGGCATACTTGCCGGGCATTGTCGGGCTGTCCGACGAGGAGAATCTCTTTCAGGGTGGAGGGCCATTCACCGCATACAACTCCTCGGGCAGCGCGATGACCCTGCGGATTCCTCCGGTTTGCCGGTCGCTCTCCGACGCGGGAGGCGCCGCAAAGCGAACGAGCCGCACCGCATGGAGCGTCAAAATAACGTCAACGGACCGCAGGGGCAACCATTTGCCTCCCATCTATTGCGCCGGCGCTCCGGAAGGCGTATCAGGCAGGCTTTTCCCTATGCCTCCGGTTTTCCTGACCGCCCGGGCCGGTATCGTCGACGAAACTACGGGAAAAATATACGGACACACCAGCAGGGGACGTATAGACAAAGGAGGCGCGCTATTCCGTATAGGATACCTGAACTCTGGAACCGGGCCCGAAATCGTCACGAGCCGAATCGAACAGGTTTCCGGGCTTCCGTCGGGAATGAGCGCCGTGCTTTACGGGGAGAACGAAAAATCCCCCGCGCCACCTTCCTGTTCGCGATCGTTAATGCTCCCGGGCAATGGCGGGAAACAGGCCTATCTTGTCGTAGGCACCGGGGAGTACATCGGCGATTTTTACAAGAGGATTACCTCGGCGTTCTCATTTTTTCCCTATGTCCATAACGGCGTCCTGCGGATCAATTACTCTCTGCCCCCGGGGGTTCGTTCGCTCGCGGTATCGATTTTCGATCTCAGGGGCCGCCGCATCGACCGGATCGTGAAGAATCACGGACTTGGCTCGGGAACAGGCGCGCTCACCTGGGAAGCCGGAATCACGCGTGGTTATTACATCATCAGGATGACCGCCCTCTTAGACGGGGCGAAGGAACCGCTTTGCATGAACAGGAGATGGCTGAATGTACGATAGCGTCAATTCCCTCTGCCGGGTAGTGCACCGGGCCGCGCTGTTTTTCTTTCTTGTAGTCTTTTTTTCCCTGGCCGGGGCGCAGGGCCCGATAGCTGTCATGGATTTACAGTGCGGTGAAAATATTTCCCCTTCCGCCGGCCGGGCGATTTCGAACCGGATCGGAGAGAGCCTCGACAGCACTCTGCAGCAGTTCGACCGCGCAATTCTTCATGACATGCTCGAACAGCTTTCTATCGATCAATCCGCGACCTCCTGCTCGGATGCCCAGTGCCTCACCATCGTAGGCAGCCTCATCGGCGCCTCCCGGGTCATAGGCGGATCGGTTTCCCGCGATGGTCGAAAGACGTTCATAACGCTCAACCTTGTGGACGTAGCCGGGAAAAAGGCGATCAATTCCGTTTCGATGAACTCGAGATCCGACAAGAACGAGCTGCTCGCATTCGAAATACCGGCACTCGTCAAAACGCTCATGGCGCCGAGAAGCCCGATCTCACGGAGGAATGGACTCAAAGGGAGGAGCTTTTTCGCCAATCCCGTGACCTATATCGCTGCTGGCCTTGCAGGCACCGTTGCGGCAGGAACCTTCCTGTTCAAATTGGGTAATCCCCCCGACCGCGATGATCCGTCGGGACCCGGCCCGGTCGTTCCCGGAGTGATTCCCATAGATGATGCGCCTTCGAGGACGAGGGAATGAACATCCATTGAAAAAAAAAGATCTACAGATGCGAAACAGTTTGTCAGGAAAGATACATCCCCGGCATCAATGATCTATCCCCTTCTGCCCCCGTACACCTCCGACCTGTAAAAATTCTTCGCATGATAAAGTTGCGAAAAGAATAATATTAAAGCGATATTACATATTCAGTCAGTCTTAATTCCGGAAATCTGCACTTTGTTGTACAATATGAATCAAATTGATCAACAATCAAATAAGGACGGTACAATATGGGTGATAAAAGCAATAATGTGATCAGATGGTTAATCCCGTATTATTTATCGATCCCTTACTATTTTTGGGAATTATATCATTCATATACGATAAGTAAATGGTATTATTGGATTTGTTACAAATTGCCTCATATCTTCCCTAAGCTTGAAAAACCGGTCTACATCAATATCGAATTGACGACCTTGTGCAATCTTGAATGCCCCTATTGCTGGAGAAAGGGTTCCATCAGCAGAAGAGGCATAGGATCAATTGCCATCAATCATTTTAGAAAAGTTATGGATGAAACCAGACATATAAAACCGATATTGTTTCAAATCGGCGGTTCAGGTGAACCGGCTTTGCATCCCGAATTCCTGGAAATCATGGAAATTGTCACTGAATCAATAGGTTATGAAACGGATGTGGTCATTTATACCAATGGAACGCTTTTTAAAAAATATTCCTGTAAAGAGATTGTTTCGTGGAAAATCGATCGAATCGTCGTCTCGATCGATGGCATTGATAAAAAAACCTATGAAAAAGCACGTTTGGGTGGAAATTATGATCTTCTGTGTGAAAATGTCGTTTCATTTCACGATTATCTTGAGAAAAACCAACTACGTAAGCCCGATATTGAGGTTCGGCATGTAATCATGCCTTCTGAAACAATGCGGCAACTGATCGATTTCAGAAAAAGATGGCGAAAGGTGAGCAATACGGTCAAGTTTCAGATGTTGAGAACCAATGTTAACCAGACATTTGCTTTTCCAGTTAAAAACGTAAGACGTGAAATACCCATCGAATGGAATGGAAATGTTCCGGTTTCGCATATGCCGGGAAAAACAATAGGAAATATCAATGATAATTCCATCAGTGAATTATGGAAGCGTATGGTCAATGGAATCCATGACTGAGGAACCGAACCGGTATGAAAATTTGTCTATCGTGGTTTAGTAATATTACAGATGCCAAACACTGAACGACAATTCCATTATGAACTTAACAAACAATTCCAAAATTTTTTATTATTTCAATGGAATTAAAACCTCGTTGTTCTTAATTGTGATTTGACTTGTTCCATATAAATCCGGGAAACATAGCCATTGTCCCATCAGGTTACAATGCCTTTTATTTTCGCCTCTCACGGAAGGTGGAGGAAAACTTCTTAATTCGATTTTGTCGTGATAACTTTCATTAACTTCTGTAACAGCATGAGGAGTAAACCGAATCCAGTCGATCAGATACGTACATTTTACATTCTCCGCCGGAGGACCGTTGATCCATTTTTCAGCGGACCATACATTCAGTTTCAAGGTATACGGAGATGTGATCGCGACATCGTTTTTCGCATATTCATATTTGAGCAATACTTTTTCATCTACGAACCATTCTATATACTCCGGAGTGATTTCGAATCCCCAAACATGGAAATCAGTCGAGGGATTGAAATTCACTTCCACATCCGGATTTGTCATGAAGCTCTTTTTTCCATCCGCATGGACCGCATAATGCACTTTGCCGGCTGAAGGCTCGAAAGCGAACGTAAGAAATTCGATATCGATCTCTTCCTTGGTTCCGTCATCGCCTGCCTGCGTTTGGGTAGTGTTGTCCCAGTCGATAGTGTAGAACGAGTTAAGAACACCCGGTACGTCGGATGGTTTAAGTCTCGCCTCCCATTTGCCATAGAAAAACTCGTTTTTGGTTTCGATCGCGGAACTCAAAAAACCCCTGCTGCTGTCATTTATGAAAAGCATCGTAAGATAACCATTATCAGTGTAGCATCTTTCGGTTCCTGTCTGGCCACCGTGCTCCTGCCATGTGGCGACCCGCCATACGGATTTATCAATGGTTGAGGAGAAATCGTCGAAAAACGGTTGCGAGAAAAATGGCTCACTTGAAACTTTATTCATAGATGAAGAGGAGTAGACGATTGTTACCATAGGAAATGTCAGAAAGAACGAAACAAGAATAAACAATATATATCGTTTCATTTTCCGCTCCCTCCCTGTAAAGAACTCATCTGGATGGCCAGTGTAGAATCCATTTAGTAGGAAATGCAGTAGAATCCGAACTGGAATGAACCGGCGACCGCCTGCCTTCATAGGATACTGTTCGAGTACTGAAAATGAAGATCGAATCGGCAGATGGAAGATCTTGACGATAAACCTTTGCGGAAAGGTTTATCGAATAAGGAATCTGTGATTTCAGCAGTTTCCATGTCCTATCATTTGGCGTACAGTAATATAATTCATAGTACCCCACGATACTCGAATCGTTGAATGGATCAACCCATGCCACAGTAATCGAATCGGACCTTGTTTGGATCATGTGTTCATAATTGGCGATCACAGGAGAATTCCCGGAGGATGTCTCGGTTTGGGTGCATCGAAACAAATACATGGAAATAATGATAATAACTACTCTCTTCAACATATTATGCCCTCTATCAAACAGCCTAATATAATTATATTTTCAAGGTAATGAAATTGAAACACCTCAATTAAATGTTCAATTGTTTCCACTGATCATTGCATATTCAATGTCTTTCATATTACTGATATTTAATCAGGATTGTATTTTTTAATCATCTGCCGAATCTCTTCCTTTTTGTTGATAATGGTTTCAACTCCATAATTCCACCAGGGATCTTTTTTTAAGAATTTAATAACTTCAGATGGAAATCTGTATCGTTTAACTACACCAGGATTGCCTGCGACAATAGCAAAATCAGGGATATCATTGACTATGACACTTCCGGCTCCGATTATCACTCCATCACCTATTGTTTTCACTTTCGGCAATATGATTGAGCCTGTTCCTATCCAGACATCGTTTCCAATTTTTTTTGAATTATATTCAAGTGTGTCGTTCTCTATGTATCCGGTAACGTGATTGAAAAAAAAAGGATGCGTGGAAAAATCCGTGATCGGATGATTCCGGTTCATTATCCTGATATTTGAAGCGATTGAACAATATCGCCCGATAACCGTGTTCGGATCGACAGCTCCTTTCTGGAAACACTCACCATATGTGTAGAGTCCTATTTGGACTCCGTAATACCGTTTAAATATTTCACGTAATGAAAGTGAATAGTACTCCCCTTTTTCAAAGCGATAGACAATTTTTTTTATATATTTTCGCAATAGATGATATCTGAACAATGAAACAAGCAGGCGGTTGATCTTGTTCTGTCGTAAGGGCATTGGAGTCTTAGCAACTATTTTAAAATGTTAAATCGTCAAAGGCATTAATCGAGTTTCATCAATATTACGTCAATTCATCTTGTAAAAATCGGTATCTTTTTTATGAGAAACGAACCGTACTCAATAAAAGCTTCAATTCGAAACAAATAACAGCATAATGAATAAATAACCATGAAAATATTGACTTGTATGATTAAGGACAACAGTATATTTCCATTAACAACTTTAATAATTGAGTATGCCGCCAATCCTGCGATTAAAGCACAAAACAGGCTTGGGAATAAGTCTTTGAACTGCTGTAAAACATCATACCCTATGATTTTTTTAACGAAAAATGAATTTATTATAAAATTGATATAAGAGACTATTCCGAAACCGATCAAAAGAGCGGTAATTCCGTATTTATGCAGTATCACCATCGAAACCAGTATCGATGCATATTTTACTATTTGAAGGAACAGTTGTATTCCGGGACGTCCTTTTGAGATAATGGCGTTATTACGTATCTGTTCCAAAGGAGCGAAAATTGAACCAATACATAAAATCTGAAACATAGGAATACTTGGGATCCATCGTTCCCCGAACAAGACTACAAAAAGGTTCGGAGCAGCTGCAGCGGCTACCATCAATGAAGGAAAAACAAAGAAACCTATTGTCATCGAGGCTTTCGATAAGGCTTTCTGCATTCTAGTGCCGTCGTTTTTGATGGAAGAAAATACCGGGAAGGCTACACGCCATATGATGAATGACAAAGTATCGATCGGCACTGCCTGTGTCTGCTGCGCTCTTGAAAAATATCCCAGTTTTACTGGGGTAAATATTCTTCCAATTAGAATAGTATATATGTTGTTGAATACTACCTGTGCAACATTCCCTAATAATAATTTGGAACCGAATCCAAAAAGTGATTTTAATGAAAATAGACTGAATCGAATTTCCGGTCGCCATTTATGTGTAAACCACATCAATATCGTATATAATGTTGTCCGAAGCAATGACTGGTATACCAGTGCCCATACTTCAAAATGATAAAAAGCAAGGCAAATCCCGACAGTACCTGAAATTATCGTCGATGGCAGGCTAACCTTGGTTTGTGCCTTGAAATTGATGTCCTTGGTCATAAGCACTGTCTGAATCATACTCAATGATCCAATCAATAAATCCAACGATAACATTCGGATAATGGGCGTAAGTGCAGGCGCATGAAAAAAATCGGAAATTACAGGCGAAAAAAAGAAAATGGTAACAACCATTATGATTCCAAGTGCAAGATTGAAATAAAAGACGCTGCATTCGTCGGTTTTTGTAGCGTTTGCCTTATTGATTAATGCGTATCCGAAACCTCCTTGAATAAAAATTCGTGCAATTTCAATTACAACATATGCCATACCTACTAGACCAAAATGTTCAGGTAACAGTAACCTGGCAAGAACTATGGAAAAAACGAATCGAATGATTTGTTCCCCTGCACGGTCGATAAAACTCCAAAAAAGGGCACCGTATGTTTTTTTTTTCAAATCGTTATTATTTGTCTTCAAATTATTAACCCACTTAATCACCTAAGTAATTGTCTTTTGAAAAATGTCGAAGTGGAAAACAGGTTAGTGGCATAAACGACACAGATGAGTACATAAGCTAGTTCCATAAAATTTAAACTTATAAGAATGCGCAAAAAAAATATTAACACTACCAGGCCCAATGACAGCGCCCTCCCCCTGCCTGTAGACAGCTCTGATATCGTCGGGAGACATCCTGGTAGGGCATATAAGAAATATTATCAGGGGATAGTGCTTAACCTAGTATTGATTGTCAAGCATCTGACATTTTTCAAAAAACTGGCGCCACTATGTATGGTGGCTCATAAACCTGAGTAGTTACACTATCAATAATACTTCTATGTATATCTATAGTAAAGCGTTTTGTTTTATATTACAAACACTTGTTGAATTTCAGAAAAAATATTTTCCATTTTTTGATCTAATAGTTTTTTAATATTTTCCTTACTATTTAAAAGACCCTCAAGTTTTGATAATATTTCTTCGTTTGTGCCTGATCGTAAATCAAGGACAATATTTTCCAAACCAATACTACCAAATACTCCTAAAAACTTTTTACTATAGGCTAAACATGCTGTAGGAACTTTTTGAGACACAGCTCCAATACATGCATGCATCCTCGAACCTATAAAAAAATCACATTTACCTATTGTGTATTTTACTTGTCCAGCATTAAGGTCCTGATCGAGAATTCTTAAAGACACAGTATTTCCAATCTGAGTCATAATTTTTCTATTCGCCAAAACATCACTTTCAATACTTTCACCAAACACATGTGGTATTAGTATAATTTGATAATTTTTCCTATTTAACATATTTATAATTTCCAGAATCAATTCCCTATAATTAATAGTTAAATTAAACTGATTGCTACGATTATATCCACCGATGTTCAGAAGGCCACTTATATTCAATCCAATTAATCTCCCTGATATGTTTTTTGGGTTATTTATTTCAATGGATATTGGTTTTAATAGGAATCCAACATCATACCCAAATTTTACTTTTTCCAATGTTTTATGAGAATTTTTTAGTAAATTATTTTGTATATATTCTAAACTATTACTTTCTCGTGTATATACCATTTCACTCTTCGAAAGAACCATTTTTGCTATCAATCGTGATATTTTTGACTTAAATGGCCCGTATGTCTGCGGAAGTTGAATAAGGCGCACCTTTAAAAGCAAAATGATTATTTGTGGTAAAATGATATAAAGGAACCTCATATTACCGTAAATATCACTAAAGCTATCCCCGCCGGCAATTGAAAATGCAATAACATTTTCCTTTATTCTTTTCAATATGGGAAAAAGCGAGTAAATAATCATCCGTACTCTTTTATACGGAATAATCCTAATTATTATAGCTCCAAGCAAAAGATTGAGTATATTATTTCTAAGATAAATCTTCCATGAAAACCTCATTGCTATACATTGAATTGTTATGTTTTCATTATTTCGTAAATGAGTAATCAATTCAGGTTCCTTATAATAATCAAGTATATTTATTTGTACATTATCATGTCTATTCATTATAGCCTCAAATGAGCCATATGAAAGGGCTCCCAATCCTCGATTATCATCTTTAGGGTTGGCCCCAGTAAATAATACATTTTGAATTGATTTCATTTTAAATCGACATTCCTCGTTCTATTGCATTTATGGCCATTGTTACTGGCGAAATTGAATTTCCTGAGATTCTCGAGGTATATCACCAGACAAGGATTCTCGGTATTTATCCCACATATCATCAACAAATTTACTTTTTCTCAAACCTCCATCTGGTTGAGTCCCATGAAGATTAGGGTAACGACCTATTCCGTCTGAGGCATCTTTGTCAGGAATACATTGCCCGGGCTTATTTGGAAGAGGACCATAATCAACCCCGTATGTTCCTTTAATTGGCGCACAACTATCTGGTTGAGTCCAGATACCCATACTGACCCATCTATCAGCATAATTTAACATCGCTTTGGGGTTCCATATCGTTTTTAATCTTGGCATAATATGTAAAATCAACGCCGTTGATTTAAATGGTTGCGAAGTGCAGCATCCTTGATAACCCCCACCAGGTTCATATCCTCCATCTATCAATTCATAAGGGTCTTTTAACGTACTGGTACCGCCAGCAGAATGATTTTCTAGTTTTGCCCAATAAATTTGTTCATCATGAGTATAATTAATTTCTATCTGAGATCCCCAGAGAGCAGTTCCGTTTTTTGAAAAATAACACGTCCTTTCCTCATAACTAATTGGGGACTTCCTAATAGTATCAATCATTTGATTATCATTAAGCATATATGCAGCAAAAACCATCGGCAAATAATTTCCCGGCTGCTCACCACTTCCTGCTCTTTGCCAATCATTGCCATTAATAAAAAAATTATAATAATCAATTCCGCATTGTATAATAGCAATCAACAATGGCATTTTTATTATTCTACTATCCTTTAAAAACAATCTAAGTATAGCTTCTGAATTCCTGATATTAACATCCGCGCCATAATAAGGCATCGCATCTTCTGGCCTTATATACTGGTTATCATATTTGGTGTGATCCATTTGAACATGGCATAACTGATTATACATCGCATCTATGCTTACGCTGCTGCTTACCCCTTCAAGTGATGGGAGGAGGTTATATCTGATGCTACTAGTATCATACAACGTTTTTTTCGATCCAACGTAAGGTGGACGGAAGTAAGTTATTCCATTATTTGATGGAATCGAATCAACTACTGTAAGGACAGCAGCAACTTTAATATAGGGACGAAGGCTTTCATCATTGAATGGGGATCTGCTTATTACCTTTAGAACTGAATTTCCACCTTCAATTGTAATTGGGAAGTCATTTCGCATCAATCTGAAACGTGCCAATCTCGAATCAAGACTTTGACTATCAAGAGGCATTGGATTTATCTGCCACCCGTGCACCCATCCTCCATTTGAATCTCTAAATTCTTTTGGAGTAATACTATCTATCGTCACTGGACCTTTCACCCAATAATCCCCATTCGCCCAAGTGCCGACTTCATAATTTTTGTCAAAATAATATTTTATTCCCCATTGCGACACGGAATTTATTTGTAAGGAGAAACAAGCAAAAGAAAAACTTACTAAAAAAACTGCGATTTTCATTTTAATGTCCTTTACTATTCTATCTTTTAGCAATATCTGTTATTATTCTAAATGATGGATTAATAACATAACCAATAGTGACAATAATTACGAGTAAAATATAAAACAAATAAATACTCTGATCGAAATACGAAACAGTCAAAAAAGTGAAAGAATGTGAAAACAAGATCGCCCCAAGTATCCAGGTGGTCTTTTGCAGCGGGCTGTTATCTGGATAGGTCCTGATCGCGATTCCAATAGACCTGAAGGCAACCACCATTATCCAGATGAAAGAAAGCATGGTCGGAAGCCCACCCATTACACCGAGACGAATATAATGATTGGTAAGGTCAGTATGGTCGGTGCTCCATGTAACCCCTGTAGCCATCCAGTGCCGTGTGTAATTCGTTCCGCACAACCACCATTCGGATAAATGGTCGATCGCAGAGGATATGAGCTGTGCGCGATGATATAAACAAAACGGAAGCCAGCATTATTTTTCGCATTTCATACCTGTATTTCCAGAACATAATTCCGAATAACACCTGTAGAAGCGTCATAATAGGCCCGCTTGAGTTAGAAAAATACACGATTAAAACGCCCGCGGCCATCCCCGTAATTAATAACTTTTTGGATTTATCATGCCACCATGACGCAATGGCAAATCCCACCGCCGCAGCTCCTGTGGTTCCGGCAAGAATTGCATGTGAAAAAGCTCCTTGGCATCTAAGCCTGCCGTCTCTCACTGCAGTGAATTCCGGCACACCTCCCAAAAAATAAAAGAAATTGCGGCCAGTGATTTTTTCGTTTAACATAATCAATGCCATTGGAATCATTACAATGGCCATCTCCTTAAGCAGGAATAATAGATCATCTTTGCTGGAAACCAGGCATCTGAATATAAAATAAAGGCCGAGCGCATCATATGTCTGACCGAGGTACTCTATCATGTTTCCGAAGCTTTTATTGAGCATCAGACCGCATATAACGAAACAAAACAGCCAGATATAATACGGCAAGTCCATTGGAGTCTTGACAAAATGTTTTTTTTCCCCCCGGGCCAAGATTCTGATAAAGCCTATGGTGATGAGTGTCCTGAGTATGGTGAAACTGAACGGGCCTATTTCAATCCTTGGCCCGCCGGTTATGTAGCAGATTCCGATCAGGAAGGGGAGGGTCGCGAACTTACGGGGTAATGACAAGAAGAGTGCTGATAAGATTACCAAAAAGGAGGTGGCGACCGGAGTCATTAAATCACGCTCTAAAGTCTATTGTGCTTGCCGATTGATTTCTTTCGCCCATTTTTCCAGCCCGACCGTCCAGCGTAAGATACAAATCCATTTAAACAAGGACGAAGATTCTTTTTTAACTAAACTGTGAAAACTTAGAATCGAGATTCTGATTACCGAACTGATCATGGTAGCAACACGAAACAGCATGGAATAAAAGAGTCCATGAAATTTCTTGAAATATGTAAATTTCGCCTCTTGCATCATGACGGTACTGAATTTTGAAGGGCGGCCGGCCTTTGTACTTCCGCCTCCAAAATGGACGACTTCCGCATGCGGCACATAGATATTCTGCAGCCCTGACTTGTGGAGCTTATAGCACAAATCGATATCTTCCGAATACATGAAATAATCTTCCGAGAAGCCCCCGACAGAATCGTATTTGACTTTTTGAACCATGATGCATGCCCCTGATATTGCCTGGACGGCAAATGGGCCTGATCCTGTCTTGAACAGGGCTTCGATTCCCCACAGGGGTAACCGGCGCATGCGTAATTTTATGAAATCTATGTCAATAAGAAGGTTTGGTATTGTAGGAAAAGGCAGCAGGCAACTGATCTGCAGACTTCCGTCCGAATTGAGCAATCGAGCCCCGGCAGCTCCGGTTGATGTTGTTGAATGCACTGCTGCATAAAGCTTTTCGAGCGCTCCGGACTTTACTACGGTATCAGGATTGAGAAACAGGAGGCTGTCGTATCCGGCTTCGTTCGCTCCGATATTATTGGCCCGGGCAAATCCCGCATTGACATCAAGCTGTATATACCTTGCAAAAGGATGTCCTGAGCATATCTTATCGGCACCGTCGAACGTGGCATTGTCGACGACGACAACTTCGAATTCGATCGATTTGCGTTCAGGAACAAGGCTTTCGAGGCACTGCCTGAGATATTCGGCGGAGTTCCAATTAACGATAACGATGGAAATTCCGGATTTATTTGCCATTAATTAATCTGAAAGGTTTCAGGAATTTTGAAGTAAAATCGTTCAAAAGTCTCTCGTTCTGCTGTTTCTGTACAATCCTGACATATTCAATGGGAATGATGAATTTTCTCTTGAAGCACATTGCATAGACATAACCGCAAAATCTCAACAGTGATCCTAATAAAAATGGCTTCATTCCGATCCGCGCAATGCATTTCAGGATCTCGAAAACCGGAGTTGTCCCCCAATGATATTCCTGTATTCCGATTTTAAAATAAATCGAATTATCTTTTATACTCTCTATCGTCCTTGGCTTATGATGATAGAAAACGACCCCATTGAGGGCAGTCACTTTGAATCCTTTATGGCGAGCGAGGTATTCTATTATGGTATCTTCGCCGCCGTATTCAAGAGGCGGATATCCTCCGGTGTCAAGAAACAGATCAGCCCTGAAGAATTGTGTCGCTCCTCCGACCGACCACTCCGGGTTGGGATGTGCAACCACCCATTCATTTTCCTTCATTTCATGGCATAGCCCGCCTACAATTCCCAATTCGGGATTGTCTTCCATTTTTTTTATCAGTTTCGGATAAAAATCCGATCCGAACGAAACATCGGCATCCAGGTTTCCAATATACTTCGTTTTTAAATTAATATGTTTCAGATATTCTATCGCTTCCTGCAGGGCGTTCGCTTTTGCGCTGAAATGCCGGTGTTCGGAAGGGGGTTTCGATATCAGATGAATGAATTCATGCTCTTTACCGTACTTTTCAACTATCGATCCGGTGTCATCGGACGAGCCATCGTTCACTATAACCCACCGAGTCGGTAGAATTTCCTGGGATATCACCGAATTGATGGTTTTTTCAATACATTTCGCTTCGTTTTTCGCCGCAGTGATCAATACGTATGAATGTTCAATACTCATGGCACATATTCCCGATGTAAATCATCCCATATCATGCGGAAAGCATTTTTTGAACATCTTCACAGTTTTCTGGAATCCATATAACCAATCATAGCTGCCCGTCACTTTTGCCTTTAACAAGCCAATATCATCACATGAATTGACTGGTATTCTTTTCAACCGATACGGATCGGCACCGCTTTTGATCGTACCAATCATAGTGGTCACCGCATCGCAATAGCCGTTATTCTCCAAAAATCGTCTGAAATTATGAACGAATCCTTTCTTCATTTCAGGAAATGCATAAGGAAAAGAAAACGACACTACAGGAATTGAAAGCATCTGTTCGATCCGGTTTTTTGATCTTTTCAACTCTTCTGAAATCTCATTTTCGGACTGTTTTATCAGCTCCGCATGTGAAGCGGTATGGGATCCGAACGTGAATCCTGCTTCGGCCATCTCTCTTACTTCCTCCCAATTCATACAGGGTTTTCCTTCAAAGTTTTTTCTGTCCTCGGCTCCGATCAGATCTGAAGGAAGATATATGGTCGCGGTGTAGTTATATTTTACAAGAATCGGGAAAGCGTTTTGATACACGCTTAAAAATCCATCGTCAAACGTGATAGATATCTTTTTAGTCCCTGTTTCCGAAGATCTGTCCAGCCCTGAAAGCAAATCTCCGGGAGTGCAGGTTTCATATCCTTCTTTATGCAGGAATTCGATCTGTTTATCAAATGCGGCGGGTGTGGTGGATATTCGGAAATACGGATTGATGCCATCCTCAATCGTATTCGAGACATCATGGTACATTAAAATGGCCGCGTTTTTTTTCCGTTTGTACGGGAAAAGATTTGAAAGACCGAAAAGAAAAAGGGTCAGTAGACGATCGAGCCGGGGAGCCATTTATTCTTTCTTGGAAGTGAGCAGGGAGGCGATAATATCAACATAGTCCGAACTCTTGTCTTCCCAATTGTTCTTATGGGCGAATTTTCTTCCGTTCTCCACAAGCTGCAGACGGCGTTCGGGATTACGGTACAACTCCAATATTTTCACGGCCATATCCTCTACATTCTCCTGCTCGAAGAACTGGATGATCGAATCGTCGAAATAGTACTCGTCGATGGTGGTCCGCGATGCGACAATTGGGAGCCCGGCTGCTAGAAAATCGAATATCTTGGAGCTGAACGCCTCGGCCGCGAAGAGCCCGCCGCGCTTGGGAATGACGCCGATTGTCGCGTCGCTGTAAACTTTCGGTATCTCTTCGGGAGGCATGGCGGGGTGGATAGTCACCGAGTTTTCGAGATCGCACTCCCTGATGAGCGCTTCCAGCTTTTGGCGGTATTCGTAGACGAAGGTGCGTGCGAAAATATCGAAACTCGCATCAGGCACCTTCCTATGCACGATGTTGAACGCCCTGATCGCGATATCAATGCCGTGGTGGTACGACAGGTGGCCAGGATAGACCAGCTTGAGACTATTGCGCGAGGGGTCGGTTTTCACCTGCTCGAAAAAGGAAAGGTTGGGATAATTGAGTATGGCGGCGCTTTTTTCCGGAAGAATGCCGGCACGCTTGATTAGTTTATCGCGCCAGAGGTCGTTGGCGACGATCACGAAATCGGCGAATTTCAGTGACCGCTTTTCGAGAATGAAAAGGGTTTTCGCGAGCAGCGAACCGATCGGCTTCCCGTAACGCTCGCAATAAAGTTCGGGCATTATGTCATGGATATCGAGAATGATCCTAGCGCCCATGAGTTTCGGCACGAGCGCTATGAACACCAAAAAATCGGGAAGATTGTGCACATGGATGACCGAATACCGGTACTTGAACTGATTGCGAAGCAATATGACCGAGGCGCGGAGGAAAAACAGTGCGAGATTGGAGAAATAGGCGAATCGGGTCTTCTCACCATGCAAACGGCTTTGCATGTAATACACCCGGACGCCGCGGTTGGTACCGGTCGCGGTGCCGCCCTCTTTGCCCGCCAGGGCGATCGCGTCGACATGTGCCGCGCCCGCCTGAAGTACCGTCTCGGCGTATCGTTTCACCCGGAGGTCGGTATCATAGGTGGAGAAGGAGATCGTGCAATACCTCACCACCTTGGGAGATATCGGTTCCTTCCGGGAATGACGCGTAAGATTCACGATGTTACCGTTGTTGGATGTATGCCGATCGCGTGAGAACATTTGGGAAAATACTACCTGCAGCGGATACCGGTCCAAAATTGTTGGTTGATGTATTTGCTCATCAGTCCCCGGAACCGCTCTCCCATTACCCCATCCGAGTAATCCTGAAACCGCCGCAGTGCCGCACTGCTCTTCTTCCGTCTGAGAATGGGGTCGGCTGCCAGCTCGAGAATCTTCTCGGCTAGATCCGCCGCGTTGCCCGGTTCCGCGTAATGCAGGCACTCCTCCCCGAAAAGTTCGGTGCTCGACTGCAGACGTGAGGTGACCACCGGAACTCCCGAAGCAACGTACTCGAAGGTTTTCGTCGAGAGTGCCTTGTTCATGAAGGAGTCGCTAAGGTACGGAACCACGCCGAGGTGCACGGTTCTGAGGAGCTCTTTGATTTCCGGAAGCGTCACGATCCCTTCAATGAGTACGTTGTCGTCAAGCGAGTGCTCGCGGATCACCCCGTTGATCTGCTGAAGATACCAGGGATCGTAAAGCCCGTGGATGATGAATCGTGTCTTGGGATACACTGCGCGCACGCTCTCGAGCGCCTCGATAGCCACGATGACCCCGAACCGTTCGGCGACAGTGCCGTGATAGACGAGCCTTAGCTCTTCCCCGATCTCCCCGAATCTTCGGTCCGGATCGGGTTTGAAAATCCGGGTATCCGCGGTGTTGAACATAACGGTGATCTTTTCGGGCCGTATGTTCCGGTCGATGAGCGACCGCCGGAATCCGTTGCTTGCTGTAATCACGTCGTCACAGAAAAAGATTACCGCTCGTTCGGCAAACACGGCGATACGCTGCACCACGGTGATGAATCCGTGATTCCAGCGGGAGGTAAGGAGGTCAACCGTAA
>CAZGVZ010000009.1:0-21527 GCA_964529145.1 uncultured Fibrobacteraceae bacterium
CTCGCAGTACCGTACGCTGGAGCTGCTGTACGCCGGAGACCTCGACAGCGTCGATTTCCGTTGCACGTTCGATCCGGCCGTACCGCACGGGGAAAAAGCCTCGACGGCATCGTTCGTTCTCACGGCGACCGGGAAAGACGGACGGACCGCGACACTGGAGGGTACGTACACCGAAGGATTGATAGAGGCCGATTTCACGGGTCCGGAGGGAAATTCGACCGGAGTCGTTTACAGAGTCGGCGAAGATCTGCAGTGATACGGAATCGCGGCTCTTTCTCGCGGGGAACTGCAGGAGCGGCGCAGCCGCCCCCTCTTTCCCCGTGCCTGCAAGGTCATTCCGCAAAACACACGGCAATGCGCGCCGTATCCCATGACGCTCAGGCTTGAATACCAGTTTCAGGAGATATGGAAAGAAGCTCGATCATCTCTTCCCTTGAAAACACCTTGATCGAATCGGGATTGTCTTCCTCGAGTGACATCTCAACGATCTTTCTTTTCCGTTCGATTATCCCTGCTATCCTCTCCTCGATGGTATTCTCGGTGATTAAAGTGAAAACATGCACTCCGCGCTTTTGACCAATACGGTATACCCGGTCCGTCGCCTGATCCTCCCTGGCGGCATTCCACCAACGATCATAATGGATGACTGTCGAGGCCGATACCAGATCTATCCCAACCCCGCCCGCCTTGAGGCTGCCGACGAAAACACGGCACTCCCTGTCCTCCGAAAAACGCCGGACGATTTCACCGCGGTTACGGGATTTTCCCGTCAGCGATACGCAGCCGACCCCGATTGTCCCAAGATAATGGGTGAACATCTCGACCATTCCAAGGAACTGGGTAAAAACCACCACTTTCTGACCCGATCCCAGACTCTCGTCGAGCAATTCCTTGAAGAGCTCCCATTTTCCAGATTCGCAGGACGCGTACTCCTCCCATTTTCCCGCGGCGAGTGCGGTTGAATCGCACACCTTTTTAAGATACGTGAACAGTGAAAAAATATGAGGATAGGGAACCGGTTCATCGGACTTGCGAAGCTTTTCGATCAACGGTGCCCCTCGCTGCGCGAGAGCTTTACGGTAGACCTCGCTCTGGGATGGAGACAGCGTACAGTAACGGATGTCCTCGATTTTCGGAGGTAATTCGACCAGAACGCTTTTCTTTAAACGCCGGAGGATGAATGGATGGATGCGTTTCTTGAAACGGACAAGGGGGGCATCCACCTTCCTTCCTCCCCCGAAGAGATCCGCAAGCGCTTTTTCACCGGGCAGTTCAAGCGAGAACCCCGGAAGAACGATGTCGAAGAGTGCCCGGATATCATCCAATCCGTTTTCGACAGGGGTGCCGGTCAATCCCACAACCAGCCTGCCCGGCAGCCGGAGCGCGGATTCGAATGAGAGAGTGGATCGATTCTTGAGTTGCTGAATTTCATCGAACACCACGACATCGAACGTCCGATGCTCCAGAAGTTCAATATCGTTCCGCATGATACCGTATGTGGTCAGCAGCACATCATTGACGTTTTGAGGGTGCAATACCCGGTTCATGCAACAATACGCCTCGGTTCTCAGCGCGGGCGCAAAAAGAGAGAACAACCTCTCCCAGTGACTCAGTACTGAAGTCGGGCACACGATGCAGAATGTTGCCGAGGGATTTCGCTGCTGTTTTATCGCGAGGAGCAATGAAATGACCTGCACCGTTTTTCCGAGCCCCATTTCATCGCACAGCAGGCCCCCGAGAAAATTATCATAAAGAAATAACAACCAGGCAAGGCCGTTATGCTGGTAGTCCCGTAATGAGCAATGCAGTCCCACCGGAACCAGGGTGGATTTTTGCGACTCACCGTAAAAGAGATTCTTGATTCGCTCCTTAAGATTGGCATCGCCATCGAAATGGAGCAGGTGTCTGGCAGGAGACAACACCATAAGCGACGCTCCAGACAGGGTAAGCGTGCCGTCGTCGCCGATCCCTTTCGCCTGGGCAAGTACCCCGATCACACCATCGCTGCGTAAATCTACGATACACCCGGCCTCGATGTGGAATCGTCGTCCAGCATTCAGAGATCCGAGGAGATCACCGAGCTTCAGCGAATGACCCCCGGAACGGTATACGATAGTGATCCGCCACTTCCCGTGCTCGAAAGCCCGTGGTGAAAGCACTATCCGGTCGAAGCCGGTTATGAACGGCGGCTCGACGATTCGACCGAAACCCGCTCCGCCGTATGCGCCGAACAGATCAGTCTGCTCCATCCCCTGGGACGTCCCTTCCTCCCCGAACGAAAACACGTTTTCATTCTCTTCGAGGAAGCCCGAGAGATCCACGTGCGGCACCTCTTTCACTACACCCCATCCGCTTGCCAACCGTTGCAGGGATTCATTGCTGAGTGAGGCGAATTCACCGGCTTCAGGATCGTAGACCAGGTTGCTGTAACAGAAGGCTTCCCTAAACGGCCTGAAACCCTTCATTTCCGCCCGGGTCGACTCAGTCACCGGCTCAATAAACGAAATATCAGGGCTCGGGTGAACTATCCTGAACAGTAACTCTTTTTTTATGGACGAATGCATCGCTACCGGGAGGAAACCCAACCGATGCAATATTTCGACAAGACCTGATACAGCTTTTCGAGGTACTCCCATGGAAAACAGGGATACCCCCTCGGACCTGGCATGAAATGATACGGAGCCTTCAGTGTGGTCGACCTCGACCGACCACTGTACCGGGTACCGGTTGAATTCACGAAAACAATGATACGCCATCCGGCACCAAAGTCCCGATTCATCCTGTTGCCGGATCGTGAGATGTCCTGATTCACGCATCACCCGTTCATGATCGGATTCCACTAAAGACTCGGCCCTGGTCATGAGCCATGCCCTCCGAACGGTTTTTCAGGCTGCAATCTTTCGACAAGACGGTCGCGGTCCGATCCACGCGAATGGTATGCGACGAGGAGTTCCTTTCCCCTGCGTACGAGCAGATCGTCACATGAACCGGTGTGGACGATTTCCATGTCGCGCAACGGGATATGCCGTTCAGAAAAGAAAACACGAAAAATCCGTCTGAAAGCGCTGTTCTGGAAAAGGCAGTCGGCGGAAACGTGCTCCGCGGATTCGGAGTACCGGGAGTAGAGGTCGAGTAACCTTTTTGCGTGAGCGCAATCCGGAGATTTCCCTTTCGAGCAGCTGCAGAAGAGCCGGTCTTTTATTTGGGGTGAGCCGGAAGGTATCAGAACGGTCCTGTACCGCTCAGTTTCGCAAGCAGGGACCAGCAGAAATGCATTTCTAAAAAATTCGATGTCATTGAAGCAGTCGGAGCCCATTGCCGCCAATATAGATTCTTCCACACTGTTTCGACTACACGGCTGATGCCTATGCAAAATTGCCCGGACTAAAGCTTCAACACCATCGGATGGGAGCTTTCTCTGCACCTAAAGCTCATGTATCGAGATCAAGGTACCATCCCGGTCCCAGGTCACCGAGTAACGCGTACCGTCATCAGTGGTAACGTCGGCAACGATGGTCTCGAAACCGACCGCTCCTTCTACCTCTATCCAGGAATGATCACTGAAAAGCGCTTTGAAATACACCAATCCGCTGTCAGGACGAGACCCCCTGAACGGAGAGGATGCCTTGAAGGAAAACTGTTTTTCCCTCGCGTGTCCACGTGAATATTTTGAATGGACAAAGATCGAATCCATGGCATCGTCGGTTGAATCACGGGGATCAGGACCAAGAAGCACCCTCATTGCCAGGGTGTCCGCCTCGACCGAATCGCCTTCGTGCGGGTGTGCGATCCGGTGTACCTGCGCCATATCTCCCGGATACACGGTCGTATCGCCCCCCGCAGTACGGATGGTCCACTCCACGGTCTGAAGGGGAAACCAGTTGACCACCCCATAGCGAATCGCATAATTCTTCGCGCTGTCGTCATGGAATATGACAACTCGAGCAGAGACCCAGTGTCGCAGGAGATGTGAGGCGGAGTTCTGCCTTCCCGCCAGAGTGGTAATATCCACCATGCCGGAATCGGCCGTGGCGGCCCTGTTTAAAACGAATCCGTCTCCGTCGGCATCGGTCATCTCAAGCAGCGATACGGTATCGTCCGCGACCGTGACCAGCGCGGAGGCGGCAATAGTACGGTTGTCACCCTCGGTATCGAATTTCCCGTCTTCACCTGCATCCACCGCCAGGGTTCCGCTCTCGATCAGGTTCCCCTGCAATGACCGCCGGTAATAGCCGAGGGCCTGCTGCCTTGATGCTGCCGGGTCGAAAAGAATCGAATCGCCATCAAAGTCCGAGTATCTATAATATATCTTTACGGCGGGTTCAATACTCCGCGTGATCTCTCCCGCAAGCAGGAGGATCAGTGTGTCGCTTTCACGCAGTTTCGCGACAATGGTATCCCGGGAAACGGTAGTGTCCGTTGACCGGTAAATGAAGAAGGATGTATTGCCTGCGACCGCATCATGGAAGAAGCGGATGGAGTCGAGAAGGGCCTGTTTCGCGAGAGCCGGCAATTCTCCGGGTAAAATTCCGGTCGGAATGGAGGGAAGCGGATTTTCGCCCAAAAGCGACAGCGGATCGGAAGGCGCCGAGGCCGGATTCTCCCACGACTGATCGAGATTCCGGACGATCGAAGCTCCAGCGGCGGCGACCATGTTCGGAAAGTCGTCGCCGCCGCCCGTTTGCGGTTGGTCTGTCGCGCACCCCGTCAATAGACTCGAGACAAATACGGCGATTAACGTCAAGACGGTTTTCATTTCCGCTCCACGCTTCTCGATTTGGGTATGCATTGAATGTTAAGCAGCATGATGGTTTCCGCAGCGGCTGAATCGTGTTCGACAAGACGCCAGATCTCCTCCCGGAACGATTCGATCCGTTCGAGGATCGTCCGGCGAGTCTGTTCGCTGACACTCAGCAGCATCGAAGAGATATGGCGCCTGTCGGCCGGCAATTTCATGAGAGGCTCGATGGCCTGCACGATCCATTCGCGGTGTATATGCCGCATCTGATCCTTGAGCTTTTCCGGAGGCTCGACCATATGGTCGGTTACCTCATAACGGCCGTCGGCGCCCTGGATGACCATCCCCCAGTCGCACAAATCGCGGACATATTTTTTCACCTGTGCGGAGGGTATGGGCGGAATGGTGAACCGGCCCAATGCCTCATAGTCCCCTTTGAACTCCATTGCCATGATGGCCGCGCGAACGAGAGGATAGCGGAAATCCTGATAATACCGGTTCAGTACCGGATTGAGACGGGCGAACCTGCTCCTGTTCCGGCGAAAAAGGATCTTCCGGTACAACTCCCGCCGTTTTTCCTCACTTTTTTCCTGGCGATATTCGACAAGCAGCCTGAAAAACTCCGCTTCGATCTCGGAGAGCCGGAACGCTCTGATCATCTTCAGGGTAGCATCCCTGCTCAGTTTACGGCGCCCCTTTATGACATCGTTGAGGAATCCCGGGTTGGTGAAAGAGGCTTCCGCGGCAAATTTCCGATAAGAATAGGTGGGATCGTCGGCACGCTTCTTTTCGTACCGGTCCCTAAGGTAAAGGCGAAAATCGTCATACTCATGGATATGCATATCTGCCGCCCGATACTACAGCACTATCGGTGAAAACTCATGAACCCGGAACACCAGGCTCCCTTCAATATAGCATCAAAAGGACGATATTTCAACGATCTGGCAATATTTTGATTACAGCACTCTCCCATAATAGCTTGTTTAAACACAATAAATAATTTTTCTATTATTAATCTGAGGACTAAATGATTACACTATTTCTATACATTCACTCCAACAACGAGAAACTAACCGGCAGGGGGGGGTTAGTGACCGGCAAAGGAGGATACCCGGGCAGCGAGCGAAGGGGATTGTACAAAGGCCTTTCGGAGGTACTCTCGAGAGGAATCTCTCTGCGCCGGATGAGTAAGCGTACGACTGTACACGATATCCCGGAGCACTCCAAAGATGGAACTTGGCCGGTGGATTTCATGTCCTTTGCATTCGAGCGAAACCGGGTTTACACACGTTCCCGCCTGTTCAGCCGGGGGGTTCGGACGGAGCTGCGGCAATGTGTTTTTCACCGCCTGGGGGGGGTGCCTGGTCCCGGCTGCACGGTACGGCGATGCGGGGCGGTTCGGCAGGATCCATCAGCTTTCCATTGATGTAAAGGCGCACTTTCTTACAGTTAGGCGTGTCACCGGTCAGCATATCCGCTCCTTTCGACATCACTGTTACTTTCATTCCTACCCGGTCCGGTAATGTAATGGACCGTTGCTGCAGCAATGGAAGCGGCCTGACGGGCATCGCGGCGATTCCTTTTACCTAAAGGAAGTGCGCTCGATTCAAGCGGCTCGATATCAATGACGAAACCGGGGGTACAAAGGCGTGGCGACCAATCCATTCCGGGCGAAAGCGCGACTAATTTATAAACGATTTGCTCCGGGTACCCCGGTTTTCACGCGAGCGACACTGACTTCCGCGCGGAGATCGCAGGTTGACGGCCCAAAACAGGTTCGCCTTGAAGCCGGATCAACCGTTCCGTGAATCCGGGGATGGTTACACGTTTCCGTGTGTTCCGCCTGTCCCGATTTATACTCGATAATATAGCCGAAACCCGGGACCAGCGGTGAAAAAAGTGTAGAAAAATGGTTCTACATTTTCATTAGTCATTATCGCAGCCAATTTCTCCGGCGTTTTCCGGTTAAAAGAAAATTATAAAATTCGTATACGTTATGTGTACGGATCACTGAGTTCGGACCTGAGCCGGGGCTTAAAACCCACTCCTTTTCGCCCACCCTCGCAACATACGGACCTGCAGGCAAGCGCCTCCAGGGAGCACGCCGGAGGATGCCGGACGCGGGGACCGGTTACTGCGGTTTTCCTTCTGCTGCGCTATTGGCCGTTAACCTGCTTCCTGCAACCGTCTTTCCTCTGCAGGCGCATTTTTGCTCCCCTGCGCTGAAGACAGGCCTGAGCACCATATCAATCTCCCATGTATCGTCTGGAAAGGAACATTCCAGGCGGTTTTCGAGCGGATCCGGAAGTTCGGAAAAAAAATCAAGCCCGGTGACGCTTTCGATACTGTCAACAGTCGCGATAAAATCGGAAATTGAACGCTCCCCCCTGTCGCACTGGCTCATGATGATTCCGAGCATAAACAGGTTACCCTGTTCATCCTCATCGACGATTATTTTATAAAAACGATCGGGTATAGCGACGCCGCATGGCAGAGTGTCCGGCTTTTTTGGAAAAACGGGTCCGGTAACGACCCATACTTCCCCGAATTCGTTCGAATAGAAATCGGTTTCGATTTTCTCGAAGGCCTGCCATGTTTCCCGATTCAATCCGGGACATTGAGGACAGATATTGGACATCAGAAAGGTTTCGCGCTGTGCCTCTTTACCGAACCGTGTGCATATGCCGGAATTGGGAGCCATATGCCCACGGTCATAGTTCGTACCGGTATAATCTTCATGGGTGATCCGGGCTCCGGTCCTGTCGTCAACCCTGAATCTCCTCGGACGCTCCGATGAAACCGGATTGTCCATCCTGAACAGACGATAGGAAGACCATAGAGGGTTTTTTCGCAATTCCGAATAACCGACCCAGTATCCCGTATTTTTCAATATTTTGAAATCCGATGTCTCCCTGATGGATTTTGGATATCCGAAACGCCCGGGTGACCTGCCGGAGTCGGATTCCGCAATGGGAGGACTTCTGAACCTGCGTACAAGTGTCCGGTAAATCCAGCCGTTCTCCGGGGTTCCTTTCCGTTTTGCATGATAGTAACCGTTCTTCTGGTTTTGCGAAATGAGTACGAGCGTATCGTTCCTGTCGACGGCGGCGACTACCGGAGACGAACTGACCGGTTGTCGTTTAAGAGTCCCTCTTCGTGAAGAAACGAGAAAATCTCCGGTCGCCACCGAGACCGAGACGATAAGCAGA
The DNA here is from genome assembly GCA_964529145.1 of uncultured Fibrobacteraceae bacterium. Classification (GTDB taxonomy): domain Bacteria; phylum Fibrobacterota; class Chitinivibrionia; order Chitinivibrionales; family Chitinispirillaceae; genus JAFGNB01. The sequence continues at coordinate 7,948 of CAZGVZ010000009.1, forward strand.
GCAGGCACAAGCGCACTCTTTTTCATTATTGTTACCCCCCATAAAAAGCGTTGTTCGGCGGTTTGAATCCTCTTTTCGCCGTACCTCATTACCGGTTCTCGGCGGATTTGATTTCCGCCTCCTGAAACGCGGAGCTCTTTATTTTCATCAAATCCCTGAATATCTTTACAGATCCCTTGCTCCCGCCGGCGATGATCAGTGCGGTGATGATTATCCCGACTGAAGAACTCTTTTCTGAAGAAAGGATGATGCTTATAACGTCGAACTGCCACTTAAGACAGATTATGAAAGCGAAACCGAACGAGATGAATTCTTTCAGCCCTCTGTTGTTGAATATCTGGATATATAGTCTGTGCTCGAACACGATCGAAAGCGCCCGTTCGACCAGAATCGCGATGACGGCAATGGTGAAAATGACTTCCATGAGACGCTCCCAGTCGAGATGAAACAGATTCGGATCCATCAGGTACTCCTTTTCATAGAGGTTAAAACCGGTAGAGATGTCCTTGAATGATTGACGCTCAACCTTTCCATGCAGAGGAACTCCAGAATATGGGAAAGATTGTATTATTGCCTTGAGAAATTGTCAATATCACGGAATCAACACGCTTGAAGAACGTAGTGACAATCGTCCGATTTAGGTCAAACACTGTAAGGATCGGAGGTTTCGTATACTTTTTCGATGTAAAAGGTACCCTTCGATTGATTTCTCGGGAAAAGGGGTGTTTTTGTGACGGGTGTCACAGTTGGGTCCATACCCCTTATTTATATTACCTTAATCGGATGATTTAATTACGATGAAACGCCAAGCGGTACGGCCAAAACAGCGCAATGCACTGGATACCTTCCGCTTATCAATGCAATGACAAGGCGGCGGCGAGCAGCAACGGGTCTGTTGGTACGAAGGGCATATCTATCCGGTTATACGCCCAAGCAGCCATGGAACCATCATACCGCCGGCCGGGAAGCGGATCGCGAAAAGGGAACGTCCGATTGGGGTTAACCAGAGTGAAATCCGGATCACCGATCTCCTCAAAGGAACCGCGGCAGCGATGAACTCAAGTAAATGTCCGCTCATCACTTCGGATCCGGAAACGATCCGCGATTATCTTTCCGCTCTTCCTCTCGATGAAATCATCACTGTGACCGAAGATGTTTTCCACCAGCTCAGTCCTGCTGAAAAAATCTCCTTTGATATCAACCGTTTCTGTTCCGACTATTCGAATGTTCGAGGGAGAATCGCTTTTCTCGAAGCGCTTATCGAACACTCGGTCATCTCCATGGTGGCCCTTCCGGTTTTTTACCGGCGCGATAAGCGTCTGACCGAACTCATGCGACCCCGATCCTACGAGTACTTCGTTCCTCTCGCCGCGGAACTTGCCGCCGAAACACCCGCACTCACCGACCAGATCACCCCTGCACCCGCCGCGACGATCACGATCTCTCCGCCCCGCTGGGAACATGTGGACGAAACCAGGGCAGAGGAATCCCCGGACGCGGCAGCGGCAGGGGACAAGATAGCACTGCTGGCGGATGTCACAGGATACCCCGAGGGCGCGCCGGTCGTTTTCGACATTTTCGACGCAAGCACAGAGCCTGCAATGAGGATCGAGACCGAGCGGGGCAGGAACGAAGGGGGAACCGCACGAATCGAATGGACGATCACCGATCCGAACGGCCGTGGAGATGCACTGAAACTTCAATTCGAAGCAAGCGCCCGGAATAAATCGAGCGGTAAGGTTCCGCTCAAGACCATCCCGGAGATATTCCTGCCGACCGACGGATATGAGGTACTTCTTCTCGATGACCGGGAAGAACCGCTCGAAGGAATCAAAATATCATTCACAATCGACGGCACTGAGACAATCGTACCTACCGACAACAGGGGTGTCGCTGCTCTCGCCGCACAGAATGATTCCCCCGCCGAGGTAAAAATCCTTTGGAACGAAGGTTCGGGAGCGGACGCGGATGCCGGCATAGGAACTCCCCAGGACCAAGCGGAGGATATCGATCCGGATCCCGATTCCATAGAAATTGTGGTCACCGATCAAAGTGGGGCACCTGAACATGATGGAAATATCCGGTGACGACAGGGATGAAATCATGAAATACATCGGAGCCGGCAACGGGGAGACCGATATCGCCATTGTACATCTGCGCGAAAGAGCTCAACGGAAGGTCGATGGACCACATCCTTTCCACCCTGAAAAAGCTTGACATTTTCCAGATAGAATCCTTGAAAGGCAACTATTCCTGGAAATATGGCGGACGGGTATGGGTCGCGGTCGAAGCGATGAGGATCGTCAGATCTAACGCGCCGCAATCAACGCAAACTCATGAAAAATACCGATTGCTCGATAATGACGAGTACAGGAACCTTCCCGCGGGTTCGGATCAGCCCAGGGCGATCCTCGCCCTTTTTGAAATGACCCAGGCTCAGGCCGACGAGCCACTGGTGCTGCTCAATGTCAAAAAATACGACGATTGCGTCCGTATTCTGAACGGACGCAGCATTCCTCATATACTTGCCACTTTGCGACCTGTCGTCAGAGAGCGTCTTGTCGATCTGAAACTTGCGCACACCACGCACGACCTAGCGGCCAGATACAGCGGGCACGTGCTCCTGGCAACCGAGGCGATTCTCCGTAAAAACGCACCGGTTTCCAGGCGGGAAGCGCTCAAGACGGATCACGCCGAACATTTCAACGCGCTCAACGGCACACAAAAAAAAGAGATCTGCGATGAAATGAGAATACCGGTATGACATCCATCCCGGGCTGACAAATCCGAAGGTCCGGGAGCGCGGCGCCCTCCCGGAATTTAACTTTTTTTATTTTAAAGAAAGCACATATAGTATATTCCCTTTTCGCTCACCGGAACCACCGATCGCGGTAAACAAGCGGCTCGAACCATATCCCTCCACCTCCGGATTCCGGAGGTGGAGGGAGTCGCTCGCGCCGGGAACACACGAGGTATCGGTCGGGCGCAGCATGTCGCCGGCAATTCCCGCCGCCGGGAACTCGTTTCTTCTTCACTTCTTCAGAGGAGGTCAGATGTCTCTCAAAAGGATCCTTCCTGCAGTCATCATTGCAGGCGCGATTTTTCAATCCGCATCCGCGTACGACACCCAGGGAAAATTCGGGATGGGAATAAATCTCATGGGTACACCGGTCATTCTCTTTTCGAACCTGAAATTCGGGATCACCAACACGTTTGGGATCGAGCCCTCGGTCGGATTCCATCAGCTCAAACTGACTCTTGAAACGTACGATGATTCCTATGATGATTCCTATGATGATCCCTACGATGAATACTCCGGGTCCAGTGAGTATTACGAGCCCGTAGAACCCGAACAAAAGATCAAATTCAACGCTCTCATCCTCTCGAACATGTTCGATTTCAGGGTGATCCGGAGAGAGCGTTCGAATTTTCTTATCCGTGTAGGCGGCGGGTATACCAGGTTCTGGATGGCTGAAGACGTTGAGGAGGGCTCAGAGGACTTGTCGATGTGGGGTGTATCGGCCAAGGCCGGAATGGGGATCGAGCATTTTTTCACCGACCATTTCTCCGTATACGCCGGGTTCACTGCGTCGTGGAACATGTTCGAATCGGACAGCTTTACGATATCCCCAATGCTGACAAGCATCGGAAACCAGATCGCCGAACTTTCGTTCGCCTGGTATCTTCAGTAAAGACGGTTTCAAGACCCCGGGTGTCGGCCCCGGGCAAGAGATCCGGCCGCACCGGTAATGGGGAGGGTAGGTCAATCGGCCGGAGCTCATGGCACGGCCGGCCAAAGCATCCCGCCGGAATCCGCTGCCGTCACACCGGAGCGGGTTTCCCGGCACATACCTGAAACGCAACCCCGGAATCTATCGTGCATAGTGTATTTTGCAGGTTCTTTCCTGATTACGGGAAGATGGCGGATTCCCTTTAACTCTGGAGTTATGGGATGGATGAGACACAATCGCCCGGGCGATCACCACGAGGCCTTTTCCTCATCATTCTCAACTACGCGTTGGTCTACCTTGTCTGGGGTGGTACTTATCTGGCCATCAGAGTGGCAGTCGAGACGATCCCTCCCTTTCACGTAGTGGGATTGCGTTTCCTTTTCGGCGGGATTCTTTTCTGGCTTGTTGCCCTGATTGGAAAGAGAGTCACCAGGCCTCCTTCTCCAAAGGAGATCGGCGCCTCGATGCTGCTCGGCACTTTTCTTCTCATCGGAGGAAACGGCCTAGTCACGGTGGCTGAGCAGAAGGTCGACAGTTATCTTGCCGCTCTGGTTCTTGCGAGCACTCCGATGGCCGTGGCTTTCTACGACCGCATCCTTATCGGGAAAAAAATCGACCTCATTACTCTGGGAGGCATTCTTACCGGAGTTGCCGGCGTATGCGTATTGCTCTACAATGGAACATCACTCTCTATGAGCTTCAGCGGTGATGTGATGCTCCTTATAGCCGGTTTCATGTCATGGTCGTTTGCCACCAGTCTCGGCCATCGGATTAGGGTGTTTCCGGATGTTTTCGTCAATAGCGGAATCCAGATGCTTTTCGTTGGAATCGTGTGTCTGTCGATACCGGTATCCGCCCCCCCCTTCTCACCTGTGCATATCGCGTCGTATTCAGGGAACAGCATCTACGGCCTTTTGTACCTGGCAATTTTCGGATCTGCCGCATTCGTTGCCTACAATTACCTCATCCAGCATGAACCGGCGATCAGAGTGGTCAGCTACGCTCTGGTGAATCCCGTGATCGCCCTTTTTCTCGGTCTTGTCCTGGCCGGAGAAAAAGCCACTCCCTACCTGCTGCCTGGGGTTCTCATGATTTTTTCGGGGCTCCTCGCCATGTTATACGGGAATAAGATCCTGAAAAAAAAGGCGTCTCCAGTTAAACCGCCGCATGCGGCGTCACAGCCCCTTGCATCAACCGATATGCTGCAATGAGACAATGGCCGATTCTCCGGATTCTGTGATCCGTCTTCCTTACACGATACCGGCCTGTCCTCCCGTAATTAATGAGAAGAGTATTCAAGGGAGGAGCATATGAAATCTCTGCTTTTTACCAACCACCTCACTGGATTCAAGATCGAGGCTTCCGATGGAACCGCTGGAAAGGTTCAGGATATTTATTTCGACGATGGATCATGGCACGTACATTATGTGGTCGTGGATATCGGCCAATGGTGGGCAGGAAGAAGCGTCCTGATTTCACCTATTTCATTGAAAAAACCGGACTGGCATAGAAGGGTACTGCAAACGACCCTGTCCCGGGCTGAAATTGAAAACAGTCCACTCATGGATACCGCTCTGCCGGTGGGGAGGGCGAAAGAGCTCCTGCTTGCCCGCTATTTCGGTTGGAACAGCTTCTGGCCTGAAGGATATGTGCCTCCGCTCGATTTTGACGAGGAAGTGGAGGAGAAGTACGATCCCCACTTGCGCTCGACCAGAATTCTTACCGGAGTGGAGGTGTCCGGCGAGGACGGTTCCGTCAGCGGCTCGGTTCAGGATTTCGTTCTGGACCCCATTCTCTGGACGATTCCCTACCTGGAGTTGCGCCGTGAAAACGGGGATCTTCTGCTGCTCGACAGTGCACGGATCGAATGGATCGATCTTTCATCCAGGCGCATGCTCGTTTCGAAGCTGGATCTGAAGGACGAAGAATCGGTCGCCGAATACAATCCTCGATATACGGTGATAGTCGAGATGTTTCCGGGCGAAGCGAAGAAATGACCGAGGGGTCCGGGCCTTTTTTCCGGCATCTATCCATTAAAAATCAACTTCCACCGTTTGCATAGGGGCACGCCACCGTGCCATAGCCCGCGGGAAACAATAAGAAGCCATGCATTCACAGGGTGCCGTCTTGCTCCTCGGCAGAGCCGGTGCGGCTCCTTGTGTTGAATCCCCGAAGGATTTTAACGGGTGCTTACAACACTACAGGTAATGAATGCGAAAAGATCGGCATCCATCGTATTTTCGGTGTTGTTTCCAATCCCGTTTTTTTAACAATCATTTCCGGAGTATTTTTACGAGAAGACCACCTGTGGCCCGGCAATCCGGAGTCGGGAGGAAGCGGGCGAGGTGAGGATGGGAGCTGCCGGGAATGTGTTTTCGGCGTTTATGGAGCCGGAACGAAAAAATGCTGTCCCGAGAGGAGAAAAATTGAAAAAAATAGTTCTGACCGGAGGAGGAACCGCCGGGCATGTGACTCCGAACGTGGCTCTGTTGCCCGGTCTGCGCCTGCTCGGTTACGAGATCCATTATATCGGCACCCGTTCCGGAATTGAATCACGGCTTGTAGAAAAGGAGAAAGTCCCATTCCATCCGGTTTTTGCCGGAAAACTCCGCCGATACATCGACCTCAAGAACATTTCCGATCTTTTTCTGATTGGCGCTGGTTTCATTCAATCCTTTGTGCTGCTTTCGCGGCTTCGTCCCGAGGTGGTCTTCAGCAAAGGCGGATTCGTTTCCTGTCCGGTCGTGTGGTCAGCATGGCTCCTGGGAATACCGGTCGTCCTCCATGAATCCGACCTGACTCCAGGGCTGGCCAATCGTTTGTCGATTCCTTTCGCACGGAAAATCTGCTACAGTTTCCCGGAAACAGTGGAGCATCTTGCCGCGAACAAGGCGGTGCATACCGGTCTTCCGGTCCGCGCTTCGCTGCGGGAGGGAGATGCCGAAACGGGCAGGAGACTCTGCGGTTTCCACGGAAACAGACCGACCATCCTCGTGATGGGCGGAAGCCTGGGTTCATTATCGATCAACAATGCGGTGCGCGGATCCCTTCCCGGGCTGCTGCGAATTTTCGACGTATGCCATATATGCGGAAAAGGCAACCTTGACCGGAACATCTCGGAAGAGTCGTACAGACAGTTCGAGTATGTCACCGATGAACTCCCCCATCTTTTTTCGGCCGCGGATCTCTTCATCGGCCGGGCGGGTGCGACAACGCTTTTCGAGCTTCTTACGCTCAGGAAGCCCGGCCTTCTGATTCCTCTTCCTTCGGGAGCGAGCAGGGGAGACCAGATTCTCAACGCGCGTTCCTTCGAACGGCAGGGCTTCAGCGCGGTACTGCGGGAAGAGGATCTCAGTCCGGCAACGCTATCGAGGGAAATTGAAAAAGCGTTCAGTGGCCGGCTGAAAATGGTGGATGCAATGAACGCGTGCCGGGTGCCGGATGGCGTACCCGCAGTCTTGAGCGTCATCACCACGGTTGCCGGGTGAATCCCTCTCTTCAGCTATAGGTAATCAGCGCGAAGATGCTGGGCGCAACAGCTCATACAAGGCTCCGAAGCTCTGCCGGCCTTTCGTGCCGATGGTAAGCGCCGGCGCGGTTGCCCGTTGATTATGGATCGGCACAAGGCGGCCCTGGAGCGTGAAATATCGTACAACCTCGTTCTCCCCGGAGCTGAAAACTGATTGAGGAGTACGGTAAGGGACAGTCGTCCGGACCGCGACACACCCCTCCTTGAAATAGGAGGGCTCCGGGAGCTTGACCAGGGATTTGAATTCCGTCGAATCGCGGAGCGTTCCCCTGTAGGCGCTTATTCCACCAACCACTGAACCGACGCTGGTGAAGCCTTTACCGATCAGAAAGTTTCCGGCGTCGATGGACCTGTTCCCGTTCGCGCAATAGATGATGATTGCCGTATCCTTCGGGAGCAGGCCGTACTGTTGCTCCAGTTCATTGAAACGAATCGAGAGATGGTACGGTTTGCAGCAGTCGCTCGCGATAATGCCGAGATCCACCTCGAGAAAATCCCTCACGTCCAGGAGAATGAAATCGTAGTCCGCGGTATGATCGGAGATAGCGACCTGCAGCTCTGTGGGAGGTATGGCTACGGGTTGTCCCGCGGCCAGTGCCGCATGCATGAAAATGGAGGTGAAAAAAATGCCTGTCCTGCTTTTCATTGTTTCCCCTTGATGTGATAATAGGCCAACATTTCAGTTTTTTAAAGTATATTAATGAATATCGTTATTAAAATATATAGAAAAATCGAGCGCACAGCCCAAAAATACTATAGATTTCATCAACTTAATGAACATTAACTTGCCTCCGGTGCGGATTCAGTGGAGAGCGGAAGCATTTCATTAGTACAAAAACCCATTAAAATGACTCGGATACTAAAACAAAGATCTGCCAATCATCGTTGTTCGGGGGAGTGACTGAAATGAGATCGATAATACAAGGCGTGATCATCACGGTTGCGGTAACCGCATTGAACAGTACCGCAGCGAAAAAAGAAGCCGAACCTTATAAGGTCGATGCATTCACCTCCGCAACCTCAAAGCATACGTTGATAGTCGATTCCGGATGGGTATACCGGGACAGGGCGGTTCTCTACTGGGTGGAATTACTCGAGTGCGAGTATGATGTCAATGCATACTATATCCGGTGGGGTACCCAGCCCGGAGTATTCACCGATACGCTGCATTTGCTGGATCATCAACAGGGCATTTGTTATGAGAAAAAGACGACCAATACCGCAACGATCACCGGACTGACGGAAAACACCGAATATTATGCCCAGTTCTACCGAGATTACAAAAATATAGGGTACATCACCGATTTCCGGTTCAATACTCCACCTCTGCCCCGATATAATGTCATCCATCCGCGACCGCTGCGCCTCCGATCCGCGGAGTCGGTGACCGGCGTCGACCTCTACAGCATAGACGGCCGCCTGTTGCGACACATCGCCGTCGATCGCTCGACGGATCTCTCGAATATCTGGAGTTCGCTGAGGCTTTCAGGCCTGTATGTGGTGAAATACTCGGGCGACTACCGTGTAATCGGATCGGAAAAGGTCCTTTTCGGAAATTGACGAAATGCCCCGTTGTCGCCCATTCAAGGATTCAAAAACTAAAAAATTTTTTGTGGAAAGCGAGGTCTGATGAGATCATTTTTTATGGGTGCGATGATCACGGTTGCAGTAACCGTATTGAATAGTGCCGCGGCGAAAAAGGAGGCCGAGCCTTACAAGGTCGATGCATTCACCTCCGCCTCCCGTAAGTTGAACGTCGATTCCGGCTGGGTTTACCGCGACAAAGCGGTTCTGTACTGGGTGGAGTACTATGAGTGCGACTTCGATGTCGCCGCGTACTTTATCCGGTGGGGTACTCAGCCCGGAGTGTTCACAGACACACTCAAACTGCTTGATCGCGAACAGGTACCGGAACTGTATTACGCACATCAAACCACCAATGCCGCAACGATCACTGGACTAGCGGAAAATACGGCATATTACGCACAGTTCTATCGGGACTATAAATACAAGGGATACATAACCGATTTCCGGTTCAATACTCCTCCGCTTCCACGATATAACGTCATCCATCCGCGACCGCTGCGCCTCCGATCGGCGGAGGCGGTGACCGGCGTCGACCTCTACAGCATAAACGGCCGCCTGTTGCGACACATCGCCGTCGATCGCTCGACGGATCTCTCGAATATCTGGAGTTCGCTGAGGCTTTCAGGCCTGTATGTGGTGAAATACTCTGGCGACTCCCGCGTCATCGGATCGGAAAAGATCCTTTTCGGGAATTGAGCGCCACCACAGCTGCCCCGCTCCGGGTTCAGCAGGGCGGCATGTTTGCGCTTGACAAGGCGACTTCTCCGGCGGGCCGCATTCATGACCGGTACGAGTGATCTCAGGGCGAAACCCTTTTCATCGCCAGCATGGTGATATCGTCGAACGGTGGATTACCCTCTCCGCTATGCCGTTTTATATCCAGATCGACCCTTTCGACCAGCTCGGCTGCGGAGGAGGCGCTGACCGAGAGCAGACCGTGAAGCCTTTCCTTCGAAAAATGAGCTCCATCGGGGCTGCGCGCGTCGGTCACTCCGTCGGTATAGAGGAACAGCGTCTCTCCGGACGCGATGTCGCAGCTTTTTTTCCCGAACTCAGCCCCGGGAATGATACCGATGGCCGGCCCCGTGCTCCGCACCCACGAGCGAACCCCGCCGGCTGGGGAAACGATGGCCGCCGGATTATGGCCCGCATTGATATACCGTATCATGCCGGAGGCCGGCTCCAGCAGCACGGCGAACAGCGTTGCATACATATACCGGCCGTTGGCACCGTAATGGTGATTGATCATGTATCTGTTTGTGAGGGTAACGGCGTCCAGGGGATCGGCGTCACCTGCCGACAGGGCCTGTTCCGACATAGCTCTAACAAGCGTCCGTATGAGTGCCATGAAAAGCGCCGCACTGACGTCTTTCCCCGAAACATCGCAGATGATGACCATCAGCTTCCCGTCGGGAAGGGTGAATACGTCGTAAAAATCTCCCGAGACCTCGCGTGCGGGGTGAAAAGAATTGACGATTTCCCAGCCTGCCGCTTCGGGAATGGTGCGCGGAAGAAAGCTGTTCTGGATTTCCCGCCCCAGTTCGAGCTCATGTTTGATCGCTTCAAGATAGGCGTGCTCCGAATCTCGTAGCTTCTGCAGTTGCAGGTTCGCGCTCTCCAGGGCCGTGGCCTGTTCCTGCACCTTTCTCATCAGAAGCGTTCCCTTGAGCGAGCTGCTTATATGCTGCTGAAGAATTTCGTAGGTTTGTCCGTCACGGCAGCGGCCAACCCCGAAAACAGCGATCCCTATCTGTTCATCCCGGAACAAGAGGGGCTCGATCAGTAACGACCGCGCTTCGGAGAGCCGGAAAACCTCTTCCGGTGCGATCCGTGGGGCGGTGAACAGTGTGCACGACCCGCCGCCGGGCTTCAGCAGCCTGCCTTCCTGGAGAGCCAACACCAGTTCAAGGTCGGAGGCGACCTTTGAAGCGGTTTCGTCCCAGCGGTACAGCGACAGGTAGCACTCGTCGATTTCCAGATTGACCAGCTCCGCGGTGATAACTTCAAGCAGATGTTCCATATCGAATGCCGAACTAATCGCCTGTCCCGCTTTTCTCAGAATGGTCGCGCGCCGTTCACCGTTGATACGCCGGTTCGCCTGGGCCCGCGTGGCGGATTCTGCGAGAACGACACTGGTATCGAAGAGCAGATTTTCATCCTGATCAGCAGGAGGCCCTCCCCTAACCGCAACCAGGAATCGTCTCAACAGCGGAAGCAGACGGTACAGACCCATGATGTCGCTTCCGGAAGCGGCCAGTCTCCATGAGAGCCGCGCGATGGCGGGTATGAAACGACCGGTGCGGGTTCCTGTTATCTCATCACAGAAAGTGTGGGAGACTTCCTCGATCAGGGCTTCATCCTGGTTCTCGATCGCTCGCTCGAGCAGCTTTTCTACCGCCTTTCTCACCTCCAGGTGCAGATGGCGTCGCAGATCATTCTCAGTCGATCCGGGACCCGGTCCGGCGAACAGGGGTCTGGAGCTTTCAACATCACGCAAACAGCCGCAAGACTGCCTGGTCACCAGTGATGCTGGTACGACGATCGTACCCCCGACTCTATCACCCCTGATGATTTTATCGATCGTTTCGATCGCCTTCGCTCCCATTTCGAAAAGAGGTTGACGAACCGTCGTGAGCGCGGGAGCGTAGAAGCGGCTTTCCTCGAAATCGTCAAACCCGACTACCAGAACTTCGTCGGGCACACGGATATGGAGTTCCTGAAACGCCTTGAGCGCCCCTAGGGCGGTATCGTCGTTTGCACCTGCGAGTGCGTCGAACGTGCGCCCTTCATCGATGAGGGTGCGGGCAGCGCTGAAGCCGGCTTCACGGCTGAAATCTCCCGTAAAAATGAGGTCCGGATCGGGAACCAGTCCATGCTCACCCAGCACTTCCCTGAAAATCCGGAGCCGTTCCTCTGCTTCCTGATTACCTTCAGGCCCGCGCACGAAAGCGATTTTCCGGCAATGGTGGACTTCCACGAGATGCGACACCAGCTGCCGCATACCGTGGGTGTTGTCGACGACAACCGTGGGAACCGAGGGAATCTCCGGACCCAGACAGACCATGGGAATATCGATGAACCGATGATAAAAATCCCTGAACTCGCTTCCGGACACGAAATTGCCGAGCGATCCGGCGATGATGATTCCCCTGAGGCGGCGCTTGTCGATAAAATCGTAAACGCTGTTCCGCTGAGGTTCGAACCGGTCCCATGAAGAGCGCCCGAGCGAACCTCCGGCGAAACAGAAAAGCGAATATCCCAGTTTTGTAGCGGTATCGGATGCGCCTATCCAGATATTCGATTGGTAATGACTGTTGAGGCTTTCGGTGAGAAATCCTATCGCAGGAGCCCCCTGCGAGGCGGCGGCCTCGTCATCCGCGTTGTGTAGAGTTTGATGGAGCATGGTATTATCCGGTTTCATGAGCTCCCTTCTGGAATTCGATCATGCCTACCCCGGCGCCTCCGGATTTCCGAATGGCACCGAACCTGGATGGCTGCCGTCGTTCCACACATGAAATGTATGCTCTTCGATTCAGTTTCGTGTGCACAAAGCGCGCAGCACAAAAGAGAGAGGCTCTTCTATAAAATACTTCTCTTATTCGAAACGGTCCACTGCGAACGAGTTTTCACGGAAAAAAATGTAAACCCATGAAGCGGTGGGGAGGAGAAAAACGGAACAGAGGAGAAGGAAGCGAATTCCGAAGGGACAGGCACAGGGTTATGGGAACTTTAGCTGCCTTTCCTCGTGTTCCGTGTAGAAGGGATAAAGAGTCTCTCATCTTACAATGAGGATCTAAAAATATAGTGTCGATATTCACTGCCTGGGTTCATGGAAATAAAAAATTGTGTGTTGTTCTCTCCTCGTACCGGAGTCAACGACCACCGTCTGTGCAGGGGGACCCCCGAAGCATGCCCCAACGGCCCGAGGAAAACGAGAAGAATGCCATATGCATTCCAAGGTGCCGCCTCGCTCCATCGGCAGAGCCGGCGGCTCCTCGTGTCGAATCCCTTGTAAGGATCTTTGGGAATGCCTTACAACACAGAAAGTAATGACAACCGGGTGATGAGTCTCTGTTTCAATATCGCCCGTTGATCCGTTCTGGGTTACGCATGGCAGGGGGCCCCCCGGAAGTGCCGCTACCGGGAAGCGTCGCAAGATGATAAAAAAAGCGCACTACCATGGCCGGCCCCTCTGGCACATCCTCCGGCATGCGAAAAAACGGTGAAGTACGATTTAACTCATCACTGCTTCGACTGTCACCGTCGCCCCTTTTTCGAAGAGCGGTACCACCGCGCCTTCAATGGGCGTTCCGTTGACCTTCACTGAAGCGACCCCCTTGTTTACATGGTTGGGATTGGTCACCGTGATGTGATATGTCGCGCCTCTGAACACCCGCCTGACTTCGAAGGAGTTCCAGGCCGAAGGAATACAGGGATCGATCTCCAGCCCCTTATAGGTAGGTCGAATTCCAAGGATGTGTCTGGTCGCGGCCTGGTAGACCCATGATGAAGTGCCCGACAACCAGCTGTTGCGTGCGAGACCGAATTGCGGATGTTCGTCGCCGAGAATGTTCTGCGCATAGACGTACGGCTCGAGTTCGTACTCTTCTATGATGTCGTTCTTTCCGGCGGGGTTGATCTGGTCGTAATATTGCCAGGAACGTTCGCCGTTTCCGAGCATGGTTTCGGCTATCATCATCCAGGGATTCGTATGAAGGAAGATGCCGCAATTC
>CAZGVZ010000010.1:0-3565 GCA_964529145.1 uncultured Fibrobacteraceae bacterium
ATGCCGGAGATCATCGCATGTTTTCCCGCCGGGGTGATCGGCACCACGGCGGAAAACCTCAAAGCCGCCGCGGACGGTGAGCAAGAGGAATGGACGGAACTCTATCCCGCCTTTGCGACCAGGGCGAAGGAAGAGGGCTTTCCTGCGATCGCGACACTTTTCGAAAAAATCTCCGTCGCTGAAAAACAACACGAAAGACGGTACAGGGGACTGCGTGCAAATGTCGAAAACGGCACCGTGTTCAAAAGGAACGGTAAAGTGGTCTGGCGTTGCCGGAACTGCGGTTTCATTCATGAAGCCGATGCTGCTCCGAATACCTGTCCCGCATGCGCGCATCCTCAGGCGCATTTCGAAATTCTGGCCGAAAACTGGTAATGGACCGAATCCACCTTTTCACGATCAGGAGACTTCTTATGCATGACGTCAAGTCAAACAAGGAGAGCGGACTTCCTGAAGCAGGACTCATGAACAGAGTTCGCACAGGTCGCGGTACTTCGAGCCGCGACTGGTGGCCAAACCGGTTGAACCTGGGCATTCTGCACCAGCATTCACCTGCCGGTAATCCGATGGGTCCCGGTTTCAACTATGCCGAAGAGTTCCGTAAACTCGATATGGCAGCCCTGAAGAAGGACCTCCATGCGCTGATGACCGAGTCTCAGGAGTGGTGGCCCGCGGACTGGGGCCACTATGGCGGACTCCTGATCCGTATGGCCTGGCATAGCGCAGGCACGTACCGGACCTCCGACGGTCGCGGCGGCGGCGGTACCGGGAATCAGCGATTCGCGCCTCTGAACAGCTGGCCTGACAACTGCAATCTCGACAAGGCGCGCCGCCTGCTCTGGCCCGTGAAAAAGAAATATGGAAACAAAATCTCCTGGGCCGACCTCATGATCCTTGCAGGTAACTGCGCACTCGAGTCCATGGGATTCAAGACCTTCGGCTTCGGCGGCGGGCGCGTCGACATCTGGGAGCCTGAAGAGGATATCTACTGGGGCAAGGAGGATACCTGGCTGGGAGACCAGCGCTATCAGGGAAACCGCGAACTCGAACATCCCCTGGCTGCGGTACAGATGGGGCTCATTTACGTCAATCCTGAAGGACCCAACGGCAACCCCGACCCCGTGGCCTCGGGCCGCGATGTGCGCGCGACGTTCGGTCGTATGGGCATGAACGATGAAGAAACCGTAGCCCTCGTAGCGGGTGGACACACTTTCGGTAAAGCGCATGGCGCTGGAGATCCTGCGCTGGTAGGTCCGGAACCCGAGGCTGCGCCCATCGAAACGCAAGGCCTGGGCTGGATCAACAGGCTCGGTACAGGCAAAGGCGAGCACACCACCACCAGCGGCATCGAAGGCGCCTGGAAGCCGAACCCGGTGGGACATGGGATACCTGGACATGCTCTTCGGTTACGAATGGGAACTCGTCATAAGCCCCTCAGGGGCGAAGCAATGGTATCCCAGGAATGTCAGGCCGGAACACATGATTCCCGATGCCCATAATCCTGCGAAGAAACACCCGCCCATGATGACCACCGCAGACCTCTCGCTGCGGTTCGACCCGATCTACGAACCTATCGCCCGGCGATTTCATGAAAACCCGGACGTATTCGCCGACGCATTCGCGCGTGCCTGGTTCAAATTGACACACCGCGACATGGGGCCGCGTTCCCGCTATCTCGGTTCCGAAGTTCCGGGAGAGGAACTTATCTGGCAAGATCCCATTCCCTCGGTCAATCATGAACTGGTCGGCCCGCGGGATATCACCGGGTTGAAAACAGGCATTCTCTCTTCCGGCCTGTCCATCTCGGATCTGGTCTTTACAGCATGGGCATCCGCGTCTACGTTTCGCGGTTCCGACAAGCGAGGAGGAGCGAACGGAGCGCGTATCCGCCTTGCGCCTCAGAGGAATTGGGAGGTCAATCAACCCGGGCGACTCGAAAAAGTGCTGCAGGTCCTCGAAGGTATCAAAACGGAATTCAACGAATCACAGGCAGGAGGTAAAAAAGTTTCGCTAGCCGATATCATTGTCCTCGGCGGCTGCGCAGCGGTCGAGAAGGCGGGGAAAAGCGCCGGCCACGAGATCACGGTTCCCTTCGTGCCGGGGAGGATGGATGCACTGCAGGAGCAAACCGATGAGGAATCTTTCTCCGTTCTCGAACCGGTCGCGGACGGATTCCGTAACTACCTCAAGACCAGGTATACCGTTTCCGCCGAGGAACTGCTGGTCGACCGTGCGCAACTGCTCAGACTCACCGCTCCCGAAATGACCGTTCTCATCGGTGGCCTGCGGGTCCTTAATGCCAACCACGGAGGGTCAAACCACGGTGTGTTCACCACACGACCCGAAACGCTCACCAACGACTTTTTCGTGAACCTGCTCGACATGCGCAACGTATGGAAGCCGGTTTCGGAAGATGCACAGATTTTCGAAGGCCGCGATCGCGCCACGGGTGAACTGAAATGGACAGGTACCCGGGTCGATCTGGTCTTCGGGTCGGATTCGCAGCTCAGAGCGCTCTCGGAGGTCTATGCCTGCGACGATTCACCGGAAAAATTCATACGTGATTTCGTCGCGGCGTGGAACAAGGTGATGAACGCCGATCGTTTCGATCTTGCCTGACCTTGCAGGAACGGTTCCGCGACGGGCGGAACCGTTCTCACCGTTGCCCGCCCGGAATACGGGGAGGCAGGACCCGACGAGGGAGATACGATGGAAACAGTGCGGGGAACCGGCACCAGACCCCTCGTCAGGTCCGTAAATCATGCCTCATGCAGGACCGAACCGGAAACGAGCTCCCGTATTCCCTTCGATCAACCTGTCATAGCCGAGTTCAGTCCGCAGGAAATCGATCGCTTTATCCCCTGTACAATGGCATGGATGGATCGTACCGCGTATGGAACGTTTCAGGTATTCGCGGGTCTTTTCCAGTCTTTCCGTCGAGGCGTGAAGAAGATGTAAACCACCCAGAACCGCGAGCACATCCGCCTGTCCGGTAATTGTCTTCACATACCCCAGGGTATTGACAATTCCGGAATGGCAACAACCAGTCACCACCACGATTCCCTCCCCGGTTCTGAACCATAGAGCGAGGTCATCGTCGATCGGATCGGTCCTTTTTGCCCCTATGTCAAGGTAAAAGGCTCCGCCTGTATCCTCAAATCCGGTGATCCGCGGTATCGGACCGGTGATCCCGATATCATCGGAAATCGAAACTGGTTCATGCACCCAATGTATTTCGTCAAGAATTTGATGAAGAGCACTCGAGGCTTCTCCTTGAATGCCGACAGATTTCATCGATCCGTCGCTCTGTCTGCTGTATCTGGGTATGAAAATGCCGGGATGGCAAAATACCGTGGCGGACCGATTTCCGGCCAGAATACGCGCGATTCCACCGGTATGGTCATAATGACCGTGTGAAATGACCACGGCATCCGCGGCGGATATGTCGATTCCCAGCAGCCGGGCGTTTCCCACCGGCATATCGCTCTGCCCGGTATCGAAGAGAATACGAAACCCGTCGGCTTCCAGCCAGAGGGAAAGACCATGTTCCGACAGAAGGCCGCCG
>CAZGVZ010000010.1:3575-8546 GCA_964529145.1 uncultured Fibrobacteraceae bacterium
ATGCCAGACGTTCCGTGCCGCTATACACCTCTTCCGAATTCATTACGACGACCCCTTTTCTTGGATGTTTGGGATCCGCCCACGAGAGCATCTCTTCAAACGGCCGTCCTTCCGTGTGATACTCGATACAACCCTTTACCTGATACGCCTTTTTATTTCTGGTAATGAAGAGTACGCTTGCCGTACTGCCTGCAAGGATATTCGCGAGCGTTTTATCGAAATAGTTGTCGGCAATGGCGATTCTTCCGCCGCTCGTCATGTGGACAATGGATGCATAGATGAGGTTAGGTCTGCCGTTGCCGTCGACCGTGCCCAGCACAACCGGACCTTCCCTCTCGTTCCAGGCGAGCATCACTTCCTCGGGTAGCATTCCCATAGAAGCTTCTCCTTCCTTAGTCCTTTTTATCTATCCGTTTTGCGTTTTGATAAGGTAATCCGCGAGTGCCTTGTGGAGCGTGCTTACCGCCAAAATGGCACAATGTACATTGCCTCCCGGGAGTTCTCCCCAGGCATCGATCACATCCGCCGGAGACAACCGCAAGACATCCTTGAGCGGTTTTCCTTTCGCGATAAAAAGCTGACGGTCGTCGGCATAATCGGGAAATAGCTCAGCTATCCCTGGCATATACGGATTGAATCGGTGTTTTTCGGATTCCATATGTTTATTTGTTATTTCCGACAGGCCCTAAATGGGCACATTATTGAAGGTTCCTCCTCCTTTGTTGTGCCTTTGAAACCGGATATGTATCCATTACAGTACATTCTGCTTCCCGAACATTGTTCCTTATGTTACCAGCCGACCGTTTTTGCAATGTCAAATCCGCCATCCGGTGAATCACTCCGGTGTGATTCATTAAATCGCGAACTACCGCCGCGACAAGCGGTACAGCGATGCCAAGCAGCCAACCCGGTCTTCCGTATGATATCATACGCGACACGTTCCGATAACCGGACCCGGTGTAACAGCCGCCCCTTCCACGTCCGGATCCCGGTCCCAGCCCTGAAGGCCCTGTTCCATCACGTAACGGCATATTATTCCCCCTGACTATTTTAACACTTTACAAGCTCAAGGCCGCCCGAGGACATTCCGATATGCACGCTCCGCATTCGATGCATATAGCCTGTCAAGGCATTATCGCGGCTTCCTTTGCTTCACTGACACCAGGCTACAGCACCCGATTCATTTTGCCTCTGTTTCGAGTTCATTGATTCGCCCGTTAATGGACTGAAGTGCCTCGCTGAAATATTTCGCCTGATTTTTAAGCAACGAAAGCTCATCCGCCTGCTGGTAAGATACCGGTTGAGAGGCAAACTGAGCGCCTTGAAATGCCCAACCATGCCTCCAACCCATTCCCATACCGAAACCTCCGCCGCGCCCGTACCTGAATCCCCAGCCACTTCTGCCGGGCAGTGGATTCATATAGCCAGGTACACCGTATCCTGCACAAAATCCCGCGCCCCTGCCGGTCATCGGTCCAACACCTGATGGGCCTGTCCTATCTCCTCTTGGCATATACACCTCCGTTTTCATTGTTTTTCCGCAGGCATTCGGAGAAACCTTCCACGATTTCCTGCATTGTGTATTTCGCTTCATTGCTATCGCCATGCCTGAACCCGAAACATGCAGTGTATACCCAAAAAGGGCAGACTGCAGCTGCCCCGTGATTATAAACCTTTGCAATATTGCCATACATGCAATCTTTAATTGCAGTACTGCATAAGTAATGGTTATCAGAAAATGCGCTCCCATCTTTTTAGGAATCAGCAATGACCACCATAGGTGGTGGCTTGATTGGAGCAAGCAACAGCACGCAGCACGCGGAAAACGAGAAAAATGTGTTGGATCCCAACGCTTTTCTGCTTCATCCACAGGCAGAGCCGGAAAATTTTTGATAGCTGCCTTTCACTGCACCGGCAATAAACCGAGGTTACTTGCTGTTGGCCATTGGAAGAAATCAGCGAAACTCACTTCCTGATGTTCGACGAGACGACTATCTCTTTTTTATCAGGATGATTAGTCCGGATGGTAATCGTTCCCAACCCCGGCTTTCCAGATTCGGGGCAAAAAATTTCGAGTTTGTAGTTCTTATATCCATCGCTACGGACGGAGTCGAGGGGGGTGAAATTAAATTTCACTGTCAGAGACAGATCTTTTTGCCATTCCGGCGTTCCGCCATCGGTTTCGGAATGCCGGAATCCCAGCGCGCTGATCCTGAGGTCCTGTTTCTTTGTCGACAAAATGATGATTTTTGGAGTTCCCGCTCTTGTACTATCGAAATTCAGGAAAGACTCGGACAGTTCTATAGGAGCCTGGATCGTCGCCTTGATGCTCAGTCGCACGGTGGGTTCATTCTCGGCGTTGGAGGTAACCGTGATCGATTTGGAAATCGGACCACTGCGATACCCCTTGATGTTGACCGCAGATTCGATTTTCGCGGATTTTCCGGGCTTAATCAATGTGTCGTATTTGACTACCGTGCATCCGCACCCCGGTCGAACGCTCTCCAGTCTGAGCACGGAATCCCCGCTGTTTTTTACCACAAAGGAAGCATGGATCCGGTCTACTTTGCCTTCAACGAAGGTACCGCACTGAAAGATCTTTGTATCGAATTCGATTCTTGGGGCGGACAGAGACTGGGAAATCGAGAGCAGAAAAGCGGTGGAAAACAACAAAGAAACAGACTTCATGGGCACCTCCGGATATTTGTTTTATTTACGGCGGCAACTTCGACCGAAACTACCGGCGTATTCTGGTTTTCAGGTAACATTCTCCTTGGGCCGGCACAGGCCCTTGTTAAGATTTCAAATAAAATACACTTATCCACCGGAGATAATCAAACCGGTTCAGGAAGCCTGGCGTCTCTCATTGCCCATATAAATCCAGCCCGGATGGACAAGGTTCGACAGCTCACTTTGAGAATTATTTTAAAAGGTAATGACCTTATCGCTGTCCACTACCCACTCCGCCAGTGCGGCCATTGTGGATTTTTCGGCGCCGTCGAAATAGGGATGGTTTTTGTGAATTCCGCAGCGTGCCATGCATGTTCCGCACACATTCACCTGGACACCTTGCGCGATCAGCTCCCTGAGCATTTGCGCAAGGTCCTGATCATAACCTTCGGGTGCTTTACAGACATCACGAGCCAGGTCCACGGAATCGTTCATGAGAAATATCCTGACTTCCCCGCCCATCTTTTTCAACTGCCCTGCCAATCGTAATCCGTTCCATGTGACATCGGTACCGTCATATGGCGGCCTGTTGAAGATAACGAGAAGTTTCACGAGATGCTCCTTTCACGATCAATGGTCGGACACATGCACGGTGTGTCTGGAAAGTCAAAACCGCCCACCAGGTCACATCCGGTGGCTTGTTGGAAGCTTGTATAAACCCGGAAAAACAAGGAATGTCATGCATGATGCCGTCATTGGGCCCTGACTCACCGGCACACGGCCGGCGGTTTCGTCACCAAAACCCCTGAAAGGCACAGAACCGGCAAACAAAGCATTAAAATAAACGACATCTCCCAAAATATCAAGTACCGGCCGCGGTCCCTTCGTTTATGACCTGTGGAGCTGATCGCGTATAGAAAGCCTATGGCAGGAATGTGTAACGCACTGGATGCCTTACACCTGGAAAATGAAGTGACGTTCTTCCGGCTATGGCTATAGTGACTCGATCACAGACTGCAATTTTCCGCGAATCTGCAGGGCGATTTCCTTCAGGTCCTCATTTTCGACCGCTGCCATACTCGCTACCGGATCGATGGCGGCCACTTCGGTTTTACCTTCCTCGATCTCCTGGACGATCAAGTTGCAGGGTAGCATCAGCCCGATTTTATCTTCCGCGAGCAATGCCTTGTATGCGAACTGCGGATTGCATGCGCCAAGGATTTTATACCTGCGAAAATCGGCATTCAGCTTTTTTTTGAGGGTAGCCTTTACATCGATCTCTGTAAGGACTCCGAAACCCTGATCTTTCAGCAGGTCGCGTGCTTTCACTTCTGTTGCATCGAAATTCATATCAACTTTTTTGGAGAAAAAATAGCTCATGAACGCTCCTTCCCGTTTTATGGTGATTCATTACAGGACTTTTCAAAACAAATAGAATTGTCCGCTTAAAGATCGCTGCAATCCGACAACGGGCTGTCCGCCCGGTAATGATGTATTCACGAACCGACCTCCTTTATTTTGTTAAGTTACGAATCAGGAAGCACTTTGGTCTTCGTTTGAATCCGGAGTTGCCGGTTCTTTATGGAACCATTGTTTTCCGGCACCTATCGATTAATCCCTCAGCCCGACGATTAATTTATGGAGAGACGCTAAGCGATACAGGAACAAACAGCGCAATGCGCTCGATACTTACCTTGAAGAACGAAATGACAATCGTTCGATTTAGGTAACAGCCGAATTCCGAAAAATTCATACTCATATATCGAACTGCAATGACCGTACACTGGTCGCTGCATTCACGCATTCAATTACGGTCATCTCCCTTTCGAGATCCATCGCTTCGAATCCGGCCCCCCACATTACGACCAACTGAATCCAGGCGGATAACGGAGTTTTTACGTTGGATGGGCCTTCCGGGATTGCATTGGTCTGGTAATTGCAATTCCTGATAATTCCTGTAGAACCCGCAAAGATTATGCCTTGGTCGCAAGTATTGGAGGGTTACTGCACATTTAATGGATCGCCTTCTCCCCCGATCTTGGATATTCCCGGGAATCGGAGCGGATGCGATGACATCGGATACGGCGATACGGCCGCCTGTTTTGAGTACCCTGAATGCCTCGCGGAAAAACCGGTTACTCGCAATAAAACCAGCAACACACCCGTAATTTGTATCCAAATCTTGTCGAAAACGCTATAAAACGGATAAATATGCATATCAACGAGGTGATATCGACACTGATGGCATTCCTGGTCCTCTGCGCTAACTTTGCAACCATCTGCCATGCCGGTGGGGTCCGA
>CAZGVZ010000010.1:8556-21401 GCA_964529145.1 uncultured Fibrobacteraceae bacterium
CGAAGCGCAAAAATCCATTCGATTGCCGAGACCTGCGAAAACCATGGGAGCGGTCGGAATGCCGATTCCCACACTTCCGCCATGGATGAACGCCCATACGAAATCTGCACTGATCACTCTCCGCTCGGAGAATTCATTATCAAAGATTCAATCCATGTCGGGGCCATTGTACCGCCTCCCCCATTGATTACCGATGATTTATTTGTGTCCGTCAAGTTTTTCGATCCTGAATTCCCTCTTTTCCCGTCTCCTGTGATACCTGACCAACGCTCCACGGTTCTTCGCATTTAGAGTTATTCCTTTCATCAAGTCACCTGCGGTCCATGGTCCCTGCAACCCTATCGGTGGCCGGACATGTTTTTATTTTGTCTACATAGTAACTCATGAAAGGAATCCTATGAAAAAATGGTTCATTGTGACCATGGCAGGTTGGGGTATATTGTCCGATCCCGCGAATGCGATGGTTTCTGAGGAGCCTTTGTTCTCGGAGCCATTGTCTTTCTCAGAAGCTCGCGAAATAATTCTTTCCCGAAATGCCGGGTTGAAATCCGCGCGTAGTGAAACCGACGCTGCAAAAGCCGGAGTCGCACAAGCGGGCGTTATATCGAATCCCGGAATCGGAGTGGCACTCGAAAAATTCGGGGCTAATGAGATCGAAATCGATGTCGAGCAGACAATTGAACTTGGCGGCAAAAGAAAACTCCGTACCGAAGCGGCACGGAAGGATGTCGATGCTGCGATTAACGCAGGTAAACTGACGAAACTCGAACTCGAAACGGAGATCGTTCGCCGGTTCATTCCGATTGTAACCACTGCAAACAAGCTGATGATCGTCGATTCGATCCTCAAAGTCACCGGGGCAACCAGGGACCGGATCCGGCGTCGAGTAGAATCCGGCGGCGCCAAAGCCACAGACCTGGTTCGAATCGAGATAGATATCGAAAAGCTTCAACTGGAACGCGATGCGCTTTTTAGCGAAAACGAACAATCGCGATTGAAATTCGCTGCACTGGGAAGCGGACAGGATGTCGCTTTGAGAAATGTTTCCGGTGAACTGGACAACCATTTGGCTGTTCCCGACCTGGCGTTTCTCCGGAAAACCGTCGAAGACAATCCTGTTCTGGCCACATATACCATAGAGCAGGAGCGGCTGAAAACAGAGCGCAAGCGGCTCCGGGCAGACGCGATCCCGGATCTGAATCTCTCAGCCGGATACCTCCGCAGCAATGCCGATAAATCCCATTCGCCCACCGTGGGGCTGTCGATGTCCGTTCCACTTTTCAACAGGAATACCGCTGCTCGGAAACAGGCTGAACTGGAGCAAAAGGCAATGGGCGAACGGCGTGAAAATGCTTTTCGCCTGATCATGGCGGATGTACAGGAAATTCACGACAAATTGAAAGTGACCGACCGGAAGCTGCAGGCTCTCCAGTCCAGCATCGTGCCGAAAGCGCAGCGGGTATTTGCAATGCTTCAGGAATACTATAATGCAGGCAATGCCGGGTTTCTTGATCTTGCGGAAGCACAGGAGGAAATGCTCCGGTTAAGGCTTCAGCTGCTTGATATCCAGCAAGATCGGGCATTGTGGCTGACGGAACTGATGCAGATGACCGCTGCGGACATTCAAATCGTAAAATAAACAGGAGAGAAAAACATGAGACTGAGTTTACTATTTTCATTCACGGTAATTCCGGCGATGATTGTATGGGCCGGCTGCGGCGGAGCGAAGGAAAGCGATCACGCGGATCACAGCGGACATGCACATAGTGAAGAAACCGACGGCACGGATAAACATGCCGGGCACGGTGAAATTGAAAGCGAGGCTGAGAACGATATTTCCGTGTCGACTGAGGACATGAAAATGGCAGGGATCACCGTTTCAAAGGTGGAAACCGGTAAGATCAGCGTATCACTCGATCTGTCAGGTGAGATCGGATTCAATGAAGACCGCCTGGTACACCTTACTCCTCGCTTTCCTGGCATTATCAGGGAATCCCGATACAAAATCGGTGAATATGTCAAGGCTGGAGAAACCGTGGCTCTAATCGAAAGTAATGAAAGCATGACATCCTATTCACTTGAAGCTCCGATTTCAGGACGGATCATAGAAAAGCATGCCGCTGTGGGTGAGTATGTATCGGAAGAGGAAAGCCTGTACCTTATCGCGGATCTGTCGACCGTCTGGGTGAACCTGGCCGTGTACCCGAAAGATGCCGGCCTTGTGAAACAAGACCAGAAAGCCATGATCGTCGCGGTAGGTACCGAAAGTAACACTACCGGCATTATCAGCTATATCACTCCGATCATGGATGCACAAACCCGAAAGATTACAGCCAGAGTCGTACTCCCGAACGGCAATAATACCTGGCGACCGGGTACATTTGTCAATGCACACATCGAAACGGGCGAGGGGGAACCTGGGCTGGTGGTGGACAGAAACGCGGTTCAGATTCTCGATAATGAAAGCGTTGTTTTCATTCAGCACGAACCGGGCAAATTCGAGCCGGTTCCGGTAACTACCGGTGATAAAGACTCCCAAAAGGTGATGATTCTTTCCGGTCTTGAAGAAGGTCAGGAATATGTGAACAACGGCGCGTTCGATCTCAAGGCCAAAATCGTCACCGGTTCACTCGGCGGTCATGCCGGGCACGGCCACTGAGAGGAGTCATACTCATGGAAAAGTTACTTCGAACCTGCATAAAAAACAGACTGCTGATTTTGCTCGTCATGATCGGGATTGTCGCAGCGGGTGTTTTTCAGTATGGAAAATTACCTACCGATGCCTTTCCCGACATCTCGCCCATCATGGTCCCGGTTTTTGCGGAGGCACACGGCATGGCTCCGGAGGAAGTGGAGCGCCTGATTACCTTTCCGATCGAATCGGCGATGAATGGCCTGCCTGGAGTCCGGCAAGTGAAATCCACCTCGGCATTCGGCATGGCTGTCGTTTACGTGTATTTCAAAGACAACGTGGACATCTACTTCGCGCGTCAGATCGTGGCGGAGCGGCTCGCAAGCGCCGAGCTTCCAGACATGGAAGAACGCCCCGGCCTTGGGCCGATTGCCACCGGCCTGGGCGAAGTATTCATGTACTATTTAACGGCGGATGATAATGTCGACACACAAGGCAAGGCGCTAGACGCCTATCTGCGTGAAATAAATGACTGGAGTGTCAAGTATCAGCTTCAGACTGTCCCGGGCGTGACCGAAATTCTCTCGATGGGCGGCCATGTTCTGCAATACCAGATCAAGGTCAATCCCGCTGCGCTCAACAAATATCAGCTTACTCTGGATGATGTCATCACGGCGGTGACCTCGAACAACCGTAATGCCGGAGGGCAGTTTCTCGTGGTCGGCTCTGAGGAATACCTCGTTCGCGGAATAGGGCTTATTGACAATCTCGATGATCTGCGTAACATACAGGTAAAATCGGTCAAAGGCATACCCATTCGCCTGGACGACCTCGCCGACATCGACTTCGGGAGAGAGATCAGGCGGGGTGTCGTGACCCGAAACGGGACCGAAGAAGTCGTCGCGGGTATTGTCCTGAAGCTGTATGGCCAGAACACCTCCGAAGTGATCGAGCGGCTCGATAAAAAGATTCCCGAGGTTCAGCGGTCGTTGCCCGAAGGGGTGAAGCTTGTTCCGTATTACAACCAGAGTTCTCTTGTCGGTAATGCCGTGAAGACGGTTCAGGATGCGCTCTGGCAAGGCGGAATACTCGTCATTGCGATCCTGGCGCTCTTTCTGGGAAACATTCGCAGCGCATTCATCGTTGCTCTGGCGCTGCCGATTTGCGCGCTGGTTGCCGTGATCTGCATGGGAGCGGCGGGAATGTCGGCCAATCTCATGTCGCTTGGCGGCATTGCGATCGCCATAGGTATGCTCGGTGACGCCTCGATCGTGATTGTCGAAAATGTGTTCAGGCATCTTTCGGATGAAAAGTTCAAGACCCGCAGCAAGATCGAGATCATCATTTCCGCATGCGGCGAGGTGGCGCGTCCGATCATCTTTTCCGTCGCGATCATCGTGATCGTGTTTCTCCCTCTATTTACTCTTGAGGGCGTCGAGGGAAAGATGTTCGCGCCAATGGCTTTCACCATTTCATTTGCCCTCCTGGGCTCGCTTATCGCAGCGCTCCTGTTTGCTCCTGTGCTTTCGTCACTGCTGCTCAAACAGGGAGTTCAGAAGGAATTCTCCCTTGTTGTCTTCCTGAAACGATTGTACCGGCCTATCCTGCACTTTGCTTTGCGTAGAAAGTTGACGGTTATAGCGGCTACGTTGGGAGCTTTCGCTCTATCGCTCGCCCTTGTTCCTCGTCTGGGAACGGAATTCATACCGACGCTTGAAGAAGGTGTGATTCAGATCAACGTTGCCATGGCCCCTTCCATTTCGCTTGAAAAAGCTACCGAAACCGTCATGAATTTGGAGCGCAGGATCAAGGTGTTCGATGAAATCGATATGACCCTGGCGAAGATCGGGCGGCCGGAGGCTGGAAGCCATCCTCATCCGGTCAATTCCGCGCACATTCAGCTCATACTCAAGCCGGTCAAGGAATGGAACAATCACAGGAACAAGGCCGAGCTTATCGAATCGCTCAATAGAGCGCTGTCCGGTTACCCCGGCGTACAGCTCAATTTTTCCCAACCTATACAGAACATGTTCGACGAGCTGCTTTCGGGCGTCAAAACACAACTTGCGATCAAGCTGTATGGCGATGACATCAATGTGCTCAAGACAAAGGCCGAGGAGATCAAAGAGGTTATCGAGCCGGTAGGCGGACTGGTTGATCTTTCCACAGAACAGAGCTTCGGACAACCGCAAGTTCAGATCATTCCAGACCGTGAAGCATGCGCCCGTTATGGCGTGAACGTATCGGATATTCTGGAAGTGGTCGAGGTGGCGATCGGCGGTGAAACAGTCGATCAGGTGTTCCTGAACACGCGGCGATTCGGCATACATGTACGCCTCGATGAGCGTTACCGGCATGATGCGAAGGTAATCGGGAACATTCTTGTCCATACCTCCGATGGGCTTCAGGTACCGCTTTCGCAAGTAGCACATATCAAAGAAGTGGTCGGCCCGATCCAAATCAACAGGGAGAACAATCAGCGCCGATGGATCATCTCGGCAAACGTACGGGGCCGTGACATGGGAGGTGTTGTCGACGATATTCAAAAAGCCGTTGCATCAAAGATCAGGCTTCCGCCCGGATATTATCTCCAATACGGCGGCCAGTTCGAAAACCAGCAACGCGCCATGAATAAACTCGCCGTTATTGTCCCTGTAGCGCTGGGCCTGATATTTCTCATGTTGTATATGTCACTCGGTTCCATGAAAAGTGCATTATTGATTTTTGTTAACGTCCCCCTAGCTCTTATCGGAGGCATTCTTGGCTTGTATTTTACCGGAGAATATCTGTCGGTCCCCGCATCGGTTGGTTTCATCGCGCTATTCGGCATAGCGGTGCAAAATGGCCTTGTATTGGTCTCGTATATAAATCAGCTCAGGGAGGAGGGTCATGGAGCCTCTGAGGCCGTCATGCAGGCTTGTCTTTTGCGGCTACGGCCGGTACTGATGACTGCCTTGACTACTATTTTCGGCCTAGTTCCCCTTATGCTTTCGCAAGGCATGGGATCCGAAGTGCAGCGACCGTTGGCGGTTGTCGTTGTGTTCGGCCTGATTTCATCTACATTTTTGACGCTCGTAATGATCCCGACTTTGTATGAATGGTTTGCGCCAAAGCTTGCTGAAGATACGAAAAAATGAGAACATCTAAAGCCGGGCATGTTGTGTCGTGTCCGGTCACAGTTCAAAAGGAGTCCAGATCATGAAGAAAGTTGAAGCTTACATAAAGACGCACCGGCTGGATGAGGTGATCGAGCGGCTGCATGTCATCGACAACATAACGGGTGTGAGCGTCCATGAGATCAGGGGATTCGGGAGAACTCGCGGTGAGAATGAACCGGTACGCATAGTCGACAACGCCATCAACTGGGTGCCACAGCGATTCTCTTGCCACCATGACCAAAGGGACAAACGCGACCGGAATACCGCCTTCTCGGCCGCGAAGTACCAGAAATGCTTCACTGAATCGCGCTAGGGTGAACACCGCCCCAATACCGACCACCCGCCAGTATGCGGTGCTGAGGCGTTTGAGGTTCTCGCGGCGAATGGGATTGGTCCGTTTTTCGCCGATGTGCCGGTCAGGTTCAATAACACCGAACAAAAGCAGGACAACGGACAAAAGGCCCGGTATGACCGCCACCCAGAATACGAGCCGAAAATTATCTGCCCATGAAAGCATTCAGCTTGCAATGTGCTGCAGATTCAGGGCTTATGAAGATTATCATTTGCCTCACACCCGTCAAATAGTGAAACGTTGTTAACCCTCATTTCCCAAAAACACTTTTCTCGGGACTTTCGAGGGAATTTCGGTGTGATAGTGCAGCAAAAACCACAACTTTCGTGCGGGGTTGAGGTGCGGTGAGTCTATCTCCCATTTTCCTGAAAAAAAAACCGCATCAGCAATAATTTGATCCACAGCTCGTCATTAAATTTGATTTTTGTTGGTCATTTGGTTATATTGCCAATAGACCTTTTAACCACGGAGTAGAAGTATGAATAAACAGACGATGGCCAAGCACGAGGCGAAAGCCACGATCATCAAAGCGATGGCCCATCCTACCCGGCTTCTGATCATCGAAGAATTGTCGAAGCAGGAGCATTGTGTATGTGAGCTCACCGAAATGGTTGGAGCAGATACATCGACCATATCAAAGCATCTTGCAATTTTAAAAAACGCCGGTATCGTAACGGACGAAAAGCGGAGTCAGATGGTCTATTACAGCCTGATCATGCCTTGTACGCTCAATTTTCTCTCATGCCTCGATAATGTAATTATCGAAAGAGCCAAAGAGCATTTGGCATTGGTAGAGTAATACCACTATTTGGCAATTTTGCCAAATGACAATGAAAGGATTGTAAGCAATGGACTGGAAAAAGGAATCGAAACCCCTGCTCATCATAGTAGCTGTTTTCTTGGGGATGTTCTTTCTTCCTGTGGGAATCCCGAGATTCGACAATGCGGTTTTCGAATCACTCCAGTTGGTTAAATGGTACGCACGAGAGCATGTGCTATTATGTCTTATTCCAGCATTCTTCATTGCCGGTGCAATCGGGGTATTCGTAAGCCAGGCATCAGTAATGAAATACCTCGGAGCCAACGCCAATAAGATACTTGCCTATGGTGTTGCATCGGTTTCAGGGACAGTCTTGGCGGTCTGTTCATGTACGGTTTTGCCGCTTTTTGCCGGAATCTATAGAATGGGTGCAGGGATCGGTCCGGCATCGGCTTTTCTCTATGCGGGTCCGGCGATCAATGTTTTGGCAATAGTGCTGACAGGACGAATTCTGGGTATCGAGATGGGGCTTGCGCGAGCCATCGGAGCAGTCGTCTTCAGCATGGTAATCGGGCTTTCAATGCATTTGATTTATCGCAAAGAGGAAGCAACCAAAGTTGCAGCCCAGATGGCAATGCCTGAACCGGAAGCCGGTAGACCTCTCTGGAAGACATCCGCCTATTTTTTTGTAATGATAGCAATCCTTGTTTTTGCCAATTGGGGCAAACCGATGCAGGATAGCGGAGTGTGGCATGCGATCTTTAGCCAGAAATGGCTGATAACTTCAATCTTCTCCGGGATCTTCGGGGTAATTCTTATCGCATGGTTCAAGATGGCCTGGTGGAAGGTCTTGGCCGTAGCTGTCCCTGCTGCCGGAATTGCGCTGCTTGCACCACAGTCCATCCCTCATGAATTCCTGCCGGTAACGGCTTTCGCTGCGGGCTCGATAGGTCTTTCTGTTGTCACAAGCACCGATAAGGGTGAAATCGGCGACTGGTTTTCATCGACTTGGATGTTCGCAAAACAGATACTGCCGTTGCTTTTGTTCGGCGTTCTTGTCGCGGGATTTCTTTTGGGAAGGGTCGGCCACGAAGGAATAATCCCTTCAGAGTGGGTCTCCGCTGCAGTCGGTGGGAGCTCTTTCAGGGCGAACTTTTTTGCATCGGTCGCCGGAGCCTTCATGTACTTCGCCACGCTGACAGAAGTACCGATCCTCCAGGGTTTGATCGGTAGTGGTATGGGCAAAGGACCTGCATTGGCACTTTTACTAGCGGGACCGGCTTTGTCATTACCGAGTATGCTGGTGCTCAATGGCATCATGGGGCTGAAGAAGACCGTAACTTTCATTGTACTCGTGGTAGTTATGGCTACCATTTCAGGTATGGTTTACGGTTATTTCTTCTAAGTCTGGAAAGGTTGATCATGAGTAATGACACATGTGTAATCACTCTTTCGAAGCAGGAAAGAATGAAAATCGAAATGATCGTCATCGATGCGAACAAGGATGAAGCACTCGCCTTTGTCCGCGAGCTGCGGTTGAAAACAGAAACTACGGCAGAGGTATGAAATCTCATTTTAACAAATAGAACAAGGAGGACGCATGAAAAGGATCCAGATTCTCGGAACGGGCTGCCCGAAATGCAAAAAGCTCTATGAAGCGGCTCAGCAGGCCGCCAAAGAAGCCTCGATCGAGGCTGAGGTGTCCAAAGTTGAAGACATAAACGAAATCATGGAGTTTGGCGTCATGATGACTCCGGCGCTTGTGGTCGATGGGGAGGTAAAGGTTGTCGGGCGAGTGCCGCGATCGGATGAAATCAAAAGCATGATTCAATAAGGGAGATCATCGCAATCTTTAGTACAATTTTAGTGAATGCACTTAAAACAATGGAAAAATCATTCAATTCAAAGGAGTGTGGATATGATACATTTCTATGCATCGACGAAAAAATCACTCTCGCACATGGTAATGTCAGTCGTGATTGCCGGGTCATTATTCTCCTGCCAAAGCGCAGATGCAGATAATGAAAAAACAGGCGATGCTCCAACAGCGAAGACACCCAAGAAGCAGGAGACCACATCCGCCGCCGTATCGATGGCTTCTTCCGATAGTTCCCTACAGAAAGCTATGCCCAATCAGGAAAAACTGAAATTAGTCGTTTACTACCTGCACGGCACATTCAGGTGCCCATCGTGCAATAAAATCGAACATTTGACGAAAGAAGCTGTTGAACAGGGATTCGCCGACCAGATCAAGAAAGGGCGAGTCGAACTGAAAGTCCTCAATATCGAGGAAAGCGGAAACGTGCACTTTGTGCAAGACTATAAGCTGTACACGAAGTCTGTTATTCTTTCAGATCTGAGAGACGGCAAAGAAGCTAAATGGAAGAACCTCGATCAGGTTTGGATGCTTTTAGGCAATGAAGGGAAATTCATTGAGTACATTCAAAAAGAAGTCAAAACCTATCTCGAAGGATAAATACGATGGAATCACTTTTCATCGACATTGGCGCGGCTATCTGGCTTGGGATCCTCACCTCGATCAGCCCATGCCCGTTGGCAACCAATATAGCGGCCATTTCATATGTCGGGCGTAAAGTAGAGAAGACGCGGCATGTCCTTTTCGCGGGATTGCTCTATACCTTGGGTCGAGCGCTTGCGTATGTTTCAGTCGCGATACTCGTCACACGCAGCCTCCAAATGATTCCCGGCGTATCGATGTTCTTGCAGAAGTATATGAACCTTGCAATTGGTCCTTTGCTTGTGGTCGTGGGTATTCTTCTGCTTGGTATTTTTAACATCAGTTTCGGCGGCGGTATGAGCGGCAATCTTCAATCGCGAGTCGATAAAATGGGCCTCTGGGGATCGGGACTCCTTGGGATAGTTTTTGCGCTCGCGTTCTGCCCTGTATCGGCGGGACTGTTTTTCGGGGCACTTATTCCGCTTGCTGTCAAAGGTAATGCGGTCTTTATGTCATCGCTCTACGGGGTCGGGACTGCCGTGCCGGTAATCATTTTTGCGCTTATTCTTACGTTCTCAGCCAACCTCATCGGCTCCGCATTCAAGAAATTGACTGCAATCGAAAAATGGGTACGATGGGGAACGGCACTCACAATGCTTGCAATAGGAGTCTATCTCATATTGCGACATAATTTTGGATTGAATTTTGGTGTATAGGGTTTCGAATGCAGAAACGAAACCAGGCAGGAAATTGACCGATTTCGAAGATATCTGTAAATCATGTCTATTATTTGGCAATTTTACCGGTTGTGCAACCTTTATGCATGTTCGTGATCTCCAGTTGATTGCAGTCCTGCTGACAGCATACCCTACTTTGGCTGTATAGCGCACCGTCGATTTCGATGAAGCTTTTACATTTGTCGATAGCCTGAATCCCGGTATCCGCGCTAACGAAATGCGATGCCGCAGGCGCAGGATGAGTAAACTGTTATTACAGCCAATAATGAGACAAGGCCCCTTCGCGAGGATAACGGCTGCATTGTTTCCGAATCGTGCAAGAACAGGAGCATTAATGCCAATACGGACATGGCCATCCTTGCGGTGCAGGGTAATGCGATATGCAAAAAGCACTCAGGAGCATCTGGTGGCAATCAAAGTGTGTTTTGGTATTATTCTTATCGGACTTGCGGCGTTTTTGGCGATTGTGGGATGGGTGAGGGGGACATGGAAGGGATCGGCGAATCCCTCCCATTTGTTTTGCACTAACAATCTGTACTGCTCAACTCTTCACCGCTTGTATATCCGCCGACACCACATAATTCTCAGCTCCACTCCCTGGAACCCAATCCTTGATAAATGATTTGCTCCCCTCCTTCGGTGTGATACGGATGTCGCTTAATCCTGCTTTTTGCAGCATCCCAACCACTTCTTCCCGTGTTGACGCTCCGGCAATGCACCCGGCATGAAGTGCAAGATCGGTTCGGACATCCTCGGGTATCGGAGCAGATGCGATGACATCGGATACGGCAATACGACCGCCAGCTTTGAGCACCCTGAATGCCTCATTGAAAACTCTCTGCTTGTTTGGAGAGAGATTTATGACGCAATTGGAGATTATCACGTCGACTGTATTATCCGCAACCGGAAGATTCTCGATTTCACCCAATCGGATATCAACGTTGGAATGCCCGGTTTCGGCAACATTCTTTCGTGCCTTGCTTATCATCTCCGGAGTCATATCAACACCGATCACCATACCACTCGCACCAACCTGTTTTACTGCCAGAAAGCAATCGAAACCACCACCACACCCAAGATCGAGAACGGTTTCACCCGGTTTCAAGGAAGCGATAGCCTGCGGATTACCGCATCCCAACCCCATGTTCGCACCTTCAGGTACCGATTCGACATCATTGCGGCTGTAACCGAGCGCAACACTGGTGTCGTCAGCTATCCTTGCGTCAGAAGGTTTGTTACAGCAAGTGGGTCCACAACAACCCGATGAACCTGACGTTGTGGCTACTTTGGCGTAATTTTCTCGAACCGCTTCGCGGATTTTGTCTTCATTGACAGTTGACATAGGTATCCTTTCAGAAAAAAAGGTTTCCATTTTGATAAAGATGAACCGCTGTTTAAGGGTCCACATTAAACATGAAATGCGAATTTTCTCTTGTTGGTTTTCATAATTCTGCGGCCTCATATCTATTTGCATTTGTTTCTTCCAAAACTTCAGGGAGAGAATTGACGAACGCGCGAATCTCATCACGTACTCGTCGGTAATGGGAAAGGGCTTCTTCTTCGCTCTTTGCATTCTTCGCCAACCGTGGCGGATCATCAAAGCTGATGTGAAAACGTTTGACTTTGCCGGGGAAAATCGGGCAGCTTTCATAGGCATTGTCACAGACGGTGATTACCCAGTCAAAGGGAACGTGCTTCACTTCATCGAGATGCTTCGAACGATGACGTGAAATGTCAACTCCGGCCTCTGCCATCACTTTGACCGCATTGGGATTCAGTCCGTGCGTTTCTATGCCCGCCGACCATGTTTCGATGATTTCACTTTTAAGATGGTGCGCCCAGCCTTCTGCCATCTGGCTGCGGCAGGAGTTACCGGTACACAAGAAAAGAATTCGCATTTTCGAATGCTTATCGGAGCTCATGAGCGCCTCTGTTTTCTGCATAAAGCTTCCAATCCTTCCGATACAATCGCATTCATACATTTGTCGTCTTTTTCGATACTCTTGTCAGATTCAAGGAGTGCAACGGTGTGAGCGATAAGCTCGCGAATCTGCTCTCCATCAGCCGACTCAGCCACCCGGTAATAGACCCAACGACTGTCTTTACGGCTATCAACCAGTCCGGCTGATTTCAGGATTGCCATGTGTTTGGAGACTGTCGAGGGCGCAAGAGACAGTAGTTCGATTATCTGGCAAACACAGAGCTCGCCCCGGCGAAGAGCCATGAATGCCCTTACTCGATGTGGATCGGATAATGCTTTGGTGATAGAGACAAATTCTTCTATTTTCATGGTTTTTTATTTCCTCGAAGTCGATTCTGGATTTCCTGCACCCAGGGTTTTGTCCGCAAGAAGAGCAATCGATTGGGCGGGTGAAGCCTTCACCATCTTGGCGGTTTCGACAGCCAGGGCCATATCTTCCCGCGAAACACCCAGTTTTCTGGCTTTATCGAAGTGAAATTTGAAGCACGTCTCGCAATTGCTCGCAATAGCCGCTCCGATAGCCACGAGTTCTTTTACCTGATCAGTGTAGATACTGTCTTCAGATTTTTCGATTGATTTCACTGTTGAGTCCTTATTTTTATTTCGCTAATTCGCCATTTATCGAAATATATATTGCAGATATGCCCAATTCAAGACATTCAAAAACAAACACCGGGAAATTATGCAGAAAATCGCGCTCGGCCTCGCCCAAAAAGCGAAGGGATACTGGCGATTCCTTCGAAGCGGTTCTTGAGTAACCATGCCTT
>CAZGVZ010000011.1:0-4177 GCA_964529145.1 uncultured Fibrobacteraceae bacterium
GCCACAGTTCGAAATAGCAGATACGCGTGATGTTCCGACCGTCCGCGCGGACCTGCTCGCCGCGGGATTCCAGCCGGTCATGCACGACTGGAACGTTTCATTGTTTCGTTAACGACAGGATGATCGCTCCCAGTTCCTGGATATTGTAGGGCTTGGTGATGACCGCCTTGAAGCCATATTTCTCGTAAGCCGCCATGACCGGATCGTGAGAATACCCGCTCGAGACCACAGCCCGCACCTGCGGATCCACTTCGAGCAGCCTGTCGATCGTCTCCTTACCGCCCATCCCCCCCGGAATGGTGAGGTCCAGGATGACCGCATCGAACCTCCCCCCGTTCGAGAGTGATTCTTTGTAAAGAGCCAGTGCCTGTTGACCGTCGGCCGCGGTCACGACCGTATATCCCAGAAATGAGAGAAGTTTTCCGGTCACCAGGAGAATGGTGGGCTCGTCGTCCATGAGGAGTACCCGTCCCTTCCCCGAGGGCACCGACTCAGAGCGCGGCACGGGATTGGACTCCTTGCTGCTGGAGGCGGGAAGAAGGACGTGAAACTCCGTTCCCTTTCCCTCGCGGCTCTCGAAAAAGAGAGTACCGTGATGATTCTTGACGATGGAGTACGCCGTGGCGAGACCGAGCCCCGAACCGTTCGGCTTCGTGGAAAAGAAGGGATCGAAAATCCGAGACTGAATATCCTGAGCAATGCCGCGCCCCGTATCGGCCACCACGAGTTCAACGTACGTTCCTGGCGAAACGTTCGTGCCGGCGCTGGAGGTGTTTCGCAGCCGCAGGGTGACGACCCCTCCTCCGGGCATCGCCTCGATCGCATTGAGAATGAGATTATGGATGACTTGACTGATCTGAACAACATCGATTTCCGCCGACAGAGGCGCGTCGATGGTTTCGATGACGCATTTCACCCTGGAACCGGTGGTGGCGAAGGTGGCTGTTTCCCTCACCAGCTCTTCTATCGACGCGGTCGTCTTGATGGGCACCCCGCCTTTCGAATAGGTCAGAAGCTGTCCGGTAAGCCCTTTTCCCCGCCGAATCGCGTTTTCCATGCCGGTAATGATGTGCCGCTGTTCGTCAACCGTTCCGTTCCCGTATTTGAGAAGAGAGAGCCCTGACCACAGGGCGGTCAGGATGTTGTTGAAATCGTGCGCGATTCCGCCGGCGAGAATCCCGAGGGCTTCGAGCTTATCCCGCTTCTGCAACTCCTGCTCGTACTTTTTCCTTTCGGTCAGATCGATAATCACCCCGCACAATCCAGTGATCCTGTTTTCCCGTATCATCGGCGTGCTGTGCACCAGCACTGGGAACCTCTTTCCATCGCGAGTCATAACCATGTGTTCGTCGTGGTTCGGCCTGATTCCGCGCATCATCATTTCCATCATCTCCCTGGTCACCTTCCTGCTCTCGGGAATGACGAGGTCCACGGGAGTAATTTTTTTATCGAGATCTTCCGGCGCATACCCGAACATCTCGAAAGCTCTCCTGTTGGCCCATGTTATCACACCGGAAACATCGGTTTCATAAATGCCCTCCGGAAGGACTTCTGCAATTTCGCGGTATTTCCGTTCGCTCGCTTCCAGCGCCTTCTGGGTCTCGATGATGTCGCTGATGTTGCGCAGGAACGTGACTATGCATTTCTTCTCCCGGAACAGGAGCCGTTCGCTCGATACCGAAAGATGGTGGACACCCGCATCGTGCCGCACCAGAAAAAGACCCCTGACTTTCTCGGGCGTAAGCGGAGGGGCCAGTCCGGCCGTTCCGCCCATGTCAAGCAGTCCCGCGAGAGACATTTGCTGATTGGCGCATTCCGACGAGTGCCGCATGAACTGATGCGCGAGCGGATTCGCGGCGACGATCGCCCCGGACTCCATTTCGCTGATGATGATCGCTTCCGGAGCATGCTCGAAAATGGTCCGAAACCGCTTTTCGGAAAGATACAAGCTCTCCGCCGATGCTTTGACGCGGCGCAATGTCATCAGACTGATCACGAAGAGCAGACAGAAAATGAGTGCCGCGGTAACGGAATAACCGAAAAACCGATGCTTGTAAAGTGTGTCCTTGGAGGAAAGAATGGCTATACGCCATCCCTGGATGGGAATCTCCTGGATACAGAGCATGAAGTGTTCTCCGTCGACGGTCACCTCGCTCGAGTCCGCCGTCACTTCCGAGGAAACCGGTTCCAGCGAGTACGAACCGAACTGGCTCGACAGTACGCTTCCGATACCTGTAGTATCGCTCAGGGTGAAAAAAGGCCTGAACCGCCTGAAACCTGGGTTCGACATGATCACCATTCCATTGCCGTCCACCACGGATGCCTGTTGCACTTTCATGAACAGGGAATCCAGACAAGGAAATTCGGCTTTGATGACCGCCACGCTACTCACTTCGCCTGCGCTGTCACGGACCGGTTCGCCGCGATAATAGCCCTGTTTGCCGGAGGTGACCCCCACGGCGAAGTAACTGCACCCGTTTCCCTTGAGCGCATTCTTGAAATAGGGTCTGAAGGAGTAATTACGGCCGACGAAACTGTCGGGATCTCTCCGGTTCGAGGAACTCACCGCAGTTCCGGATTTATCGAGAACATACGCCACCGAAGCGGAAAACTCCGTGCGATACCGGTCCATGACTGCATTGCACCGTTCAAGCGATCCGGCCCTCCCCGGAGTGGAGAGATAGTCCATGACTGCCGGGGAACCGGCCAGGGTGGAGGCACCGGCGTCGATCTTCTGAGTCGCGCCCTCGATCGCGGTCTTCAGGAACGAGATGGTGAGCCGTGAAACCTCCCTGATCCTCATCTCCTCCGCACTCACGAACCGGAATGTCGCGATGTGTCCGATAACGAATATGGAGAGGACTCCGAAGCCCGCGACCAGAAATATCCGTCTGGTGAAGGAGGGTTTGTAGTCGAAAAGAAACGGTCTGGAATGGAACGGCCGCGACAGAACGGAAAAGAATACCGCGACCACCGCCACGAGGGCGGAAAGAAGGAGAATTTCAAAAAGCTGGTATCGGTGCACTTCAATATTCCTGGATTTTTCCGGTGCCCCCTCGTGCATTCAAAATAGATAGTGCATTGCTCTACGATCAACCGGAATCCGTCGGGCGAGGTAAGGAACCGGCGCCTGGTTCCGGGCGTCCGCATTGCCGTGAAACGACTCACGATGGTATAATTGTTCTTTCAACCGCATCTTTCTTCCGATGCAGGTCATGAATCACCCCGGAAAAGGGAATATCCAGGAGCACCGGCTTTTGTGTGGAATCTGCGGCTTTGCCGGATACGGGACGATCGACGACCTCAGGCGCATGAACGACGCGCTCTATAACCGCGGTCCGGATTCGGGCGGCCTCTGGTCCGATCCGGCGAAGCGGATTTACCTCGGCCACCGCCGGCTCTCCATCATCGACCCGGTCTGCGGCAGTCAGCCGATGTGGACCCGGGACGGAGCGTTAGGGATCACATATAACGGTGAAATTTACAATCACAAAGAACTGCGCTCCGTCCTGGAAAAGGCAGGCCATCGATTCGTCACCGACCACTCAGACACCGAAGCGCTCTTGCACGGCTACCGCGAATGGGGAGAGGAACTGCCGTCCAGGCTCAATGGGATGTGGGCGTTCGCGATCTACGACAAAAAACGCTGCCTCCTGTTCCTGAGCAGGGATCGTTTCGGCAAAAAACCTCTGTACTACACCATCTGCGCCGGTACGTTCATGTTCGCTTCGGAACTGAGTTCGCTAATGAAGCATCCCTCGTTCGACCATTCCGTTTCGCGGCGTTCGATCAAAAAATATTTCGCCTATAATTTCATTCCAGCCCCAGACACCATTTTCGCATCGGCATACAAGCTCCCTGCGGGGCGCAATCTCGTCTATCGAATCGATGAAGGCCGGCTGAGCACCAGACATTACTGGGAATTCGAGCTGGAGCCGTTCGATCCTGTTCCCGAACATGCGGAGGAGGTATGGTGCGAAGAACTCCGTTCGCTTCTCGGACGGGCGGTCGAACGGCGACTCATGTCCGACGTACCGCTGGGTGTTTTTCTGAGCGGCGGCGTCGACTCCACGGCTGTCGCGTGGTTTGCGGCACGGCACGCCGCACCGCACCGCCTGAAAACATTCTCGATCGGGTTCGATGAACCGAGTTTCGACGAAACGCCATTCGCCCTGGC
>CAZGVZ010000011.1:4187-20769 GCA_964529145.1 uncultured Fibrobacteraceae bacterium
CAGCCCGCACTATCGATACCGAACATCACCACGCGACCCTTTCGATTGAAAACGGCCGCTCGCTGCTTCCGGAAATCGTCGAGAAGCTCGACGAGCCGGTTGGAGACAGCTCGCTCCTGCCCATGTACCTTCTCTGTCGCGAAAGCAGAAAAACTATCACAGTCGCGCTCGGCGGCGACGGCGCCGACGAGCTTTTCGCCGGGTACGACCCTTTCAGGGCGCTGCGCATGGCAAAAGCCTATGCCGCGCTTGTCCCCCGACCGGTTCATACTGCGATTGCTCTTCTCACCGGCACGCTTCCCGTATCGCACGCGAAAATGAGTTTAGACTTCAGGCTGAAACGCACACTGCGAGGTCTCGGGTACGGACCGAGGCTCTGGAATCCCGTATGGCTCGGCTCACTCACCCCCGAAGAGACCGGCGAACTCCTCTGCGAGAAAACCGACATCGAAGAGGTCTATGCCGACGCCATTGACTGCTGGGACCGGTGCCGGCAACCCGGCATCATCGAAAAGACCCTTCAGTTCTTCACCAGGCTCTATCTGCAGAACGATATTCTCGCCAAAATCGACCGAGCGAGCATGATGCATTCGCTAGAGGTGCGTACACCGTTCCTCGACATCGACCTGGTGGATTTCGTGCGGAAGATACCTTCTTCTTACAAGTACAGAAACGGCAGTACGAAATATCTTCTCAAAAAAGCGCTCGAACCGGTGCTTCCGCGCGACATTCTTCACCGGAGCAAACAAGGGTTCAGCATACCGGTCGGCTCCTGGTTCAAAAACGGCGCCTTGACGGTCACCGGCCGCCCGCCATTCGCCGGGATGAACCAGGATTTCATTGAAAAACAATTATCGCGTCATGTCGCGAACCGGTCGGACAACCGGGCGTTTCTCTGGAACATGTGGCTCCTGCGGGGGTATATGGAGGGGCATGGGCTGCAGTGTTGATTGATTGTCAATTGTCGTACGATAGTGTCGGGACAGGTCTCGGATTCGTGGAAAGGTCTTCAATTTTTTTGAGTATTCTTAAAGCAATGAAATTATCGAGGCTTTCGAGTTCTTTTCTGGCTGAACGTGCAACAGGAGGCGTTCGCTGTAAGGCCAATTCCGGCGGATGAACGGGGTTGCGCGTTGACAATGTCACGACATTTACGGAGACTTGGTGCAATCGTTCTCTTTTGCCGCCTTGAACCTTCTCAGAATCGGGTACCCCGCGCAGAGCGCCGCCGCTCCGCATGCCGCGGCAAGCACGATTGATCCGAAGAACCAGGTGACCACGCCGTCAAGGAGTCCCCGGATGGGAAGGCGCGATATCCATGAAAGCGCGGCGCCGGGAAGATGCGCCCCTAGCGCTGTCGCCGCCGATGCGGCGAAGGTGCTAGGAACCACGACATCGCCGACCGCGACTCCGGCCGCGATCCAGAACGGAAGAAACGGTGCAGACGAGACGCTTACCCCGAGGAGCGCCAGGGGGCGGTTGAGGCGTAACGGAAAACTGAGCGCCAGAAGCGTGATCACCTGCAAACCATGGATCGGCAGGATCGCCATGAACACCCCGAGCGCCAGCGACAGCGACGCCCTGAACGGTCCGGTGTTCGTACGCAGTTCGCGGCCTATAAACGCGGTGATCTTTCTGCGTATGCCGCGTTCCGGCACTTCGAGCAGCGGTGCGGGGAAAAGCAGGCGAGTCACCGCCCGCAGAACTCCCTGAACTTGACGCATCGGCTTACGCTTTGCCCGCAGCGGCGGCGCCCCGGCGATCGATGATGGGAACTCTTCGTTTCACCCCGCCGCGAAGAGACTGAATCGTCGGAACGTTCGAAACGAGCACCGGAATATGCTCGCCGGTGTAAACCTTGATCGACCGCGCGATCGCCTCGAGCGCCGAAGGCGGTGTCGCCGCATGAATGGTGACGGCGTCCGTCCGGCCGTCGTCGTTTTCGATAATGATCACGTAATCCTTGATCTCCGGGATGTCGTCGAGCGCGTTGGTTAGCGACAGAGGATAAATCCTGGTCCCCCGATATATGAACGTCTGCGATGTCCTGCCAAGAATGGGCCCTATCCTGCCGGAGTTCCTGCCGCAGGAACACGGGCCGGGAACCTTGAAAGTGAGATCTCCGGTCCGGTACCGTGCCAGAGGCATTCCCTCCACGCCCAGAGGCGTGGCGACCAGTTCGCCCACCTCCCCATCAGGGAGAGGCTTTCCGCATTCGTCCACGATCTCCGTGTAGACCAGTTCAGGAGGGGCGTGCGCTCCGCGGCGCTCCCCGCACTCTCCGCAGGAAACCGCAAGTTCGGCTGCGCCGTACACCGAAAAGACGCTCGCACCCCAGAGCGATTCCAGGGAACGGCACACCGGGCCGGGTTCGAGTTCGCGCGTTCTCAGGCTTTCACCGGTACAGACGAGCGTGGTGATCCCGTTTTTCTGCTCGATGTGGCCCATGCCTGCGAGATCCGTCCCCAGAGCATGAAGAAACGATGGAGTTCCGATCAGAACGCTCGGCTTGAAAAACTGCAGGAGTTTCTGGATGCCAGAAATATTCGCCGCACCGGAACCGGTACGCATCGTGTTTGCGCCGAGCATCATGGTTCCCCTGTACTGCAAAAGGCCGTCTATGACGCAGCGATCGAGACTCACGAGAAGCTGGATCCGGTCTGCCGGAGTCAACCCCATGCCGTGCAGTGACAGCGCGGAACTGAAGGCGATGCGATCGAGATCGCTCCGGGTGAACACTACCGGAAGAGAGTTTCCCGCGGTTCCGGAGGTGACTACCGTCTCTACGATCCTCTCCGGAGCCACGGCCACGAACCGGGAGGAGTTCCCGTGAAGATCTCCACGATTCGTGAAGGGCAGCCGGGCGATATCATCCGGGTGCTGAATGTCTTCGGGGTGAATCCCCTCGAAATGCGTCTTGTAGAAGGGAGAGCACTCCTTAACATGCCGCACGTGATTGCGCACCGCTCTAACCGTTTTGGCGGCGATCTCGTCAATCGACAGAAATTCCCAGGAAAGTTCAGGTCTAAAATCCAAAGTTCAATCCTCCCGAAGGGGCAAAGCCGGAAAATCCCGGTTCCGCAGGGTTCCGGGTGTGGGGTCGCGACCGTTCATCAGACGGTTCTCCGCCCGGGTGAATTAGGCCACCGGGGCAGTTCCCGCAGACTGATCACGCGGTCGCGGCAGACAAGTATGTGATCGAGAAGCGGCAGATCGAGCATTCTTCCGGCGGTCAGGAGCCGTTCGGTGATCAGCCAGTCGCTCTCCGAAGGTTCGGGGGTGCCGGCGGGGTGGTTGTGCGCGATGATCAACGAAGCGGCCCCGCAGTTGAACGCTTTCCCGAATACCGTACGGGGGTAGAGCGCACACTGGTTCACCGTTCCCTCGGCGACTATACTCGTTTCGATGACATGATTGGCGCTGTCCAGAAAAAGGGCGGCCACGTACTCGTCGCGACGGTGCCCATAGGTGAACCGCAGGTACGACTGGACATCGTCCCTGTGCGCCATGACACTGCTGTGCTCGTAACGCTCCTTCAGGCATACCGCGAGAATGTCGCGCACCAGCGCGAGCAGCGCCGCACTCTTCCGCCCGATGCCGTCGATTCCAAGCAGTTCATCGAAGGGGGCGTTGCACACGGCGCCGACGGTCCTGTATTTATCAATGAGCCTGCGGGCGATCCGTTTCGTGTCCCTGCGGGGTATGGTGAATGTCAATAGTAACTCGAATATCTCATGAGGGTGGAGGGCGCCGGCGCCGTTTTTGATATAGCGTTCGAGCAGCCGCTCGCGATGTCCCGCATTGCCGAGCGACGCTTCGGAAGAGGAGCCCGCCGTTGTGCAGAAAACGACGGGCGTCGTGCGTTCAGGTGCACGGGCCGACACACCCGCTCACCATTCTATCGAAATTCCGGCGGCGGTTATCCCGGCTCCGACGGTGCAGAAAATGATCTTGTCGTTCTTCTGGAGTCCCCGCTCGATCTCCGCCAACGCAAGGGGGATGCTCGCACTCGAGGTGTTTCCGACACGGGCGATATTGAGATAGTACCTTTCGAAGGGGACCCCGCTTTTCTGTGCGGCGGCCTTGATTATTCTTCCGTTCGCCTGATGGGGAACGACCCAGCGGATCTGGTCCGGCTCCCATCCGCTTTTGAGGATGAGTTCGCGCACCATGGTGGAGAAGCTTTCGGTGGCGAACCGGAACAGCGCCTTACCGTCCAGTCGCATCCATGGATCGAAGGCGCTGCTGTTCTGGGGAACTTCATATCCGGGATACTCCCTCCTCGCCATATGAATACCCGCCGGATCGGCGGTGATGATCTCGTTCTTGATCAGATGTCCCTGGTGCGTTCCGGATATCACGGTCGCACCCGCGCCGTCGCCGAACAGAAAATAGGTGTTCCGGTCTTTTTTATCGAGCAGACGGGATTGCATTTCGACGCCTGTCACCAGAATGTTCCTTGCGATGCCGGCGGCTACCATTCCCTTTGCGATCGCGATTCCGTATACCCACCCGGAACAGGCCGCGTTGAGATCGAACGAGGGAACGCCTCTGATTCCGAGCTTCTCCTGCAGCAGACAGGCGGTCGAAGGCATAACCACCTCCGGAGTCGCCGTGGAAACTATGATTCCGTCGATCTGGTCTGGTGTAAGATTGGATCGCTCAATGGCCAGTTTCGAGGCTTTAAGGGCCATATCCGAAGGTTTTTCACCCGGCTGCGCCCAACGGCGCTCACGGATTCCGGTGACGCCGTAGATGTACTCTTCGCTGATATCCGGATGCTCGACCAGCAGTTCCCTGTTCTCGACCACCCGCTCCGGCAGATAGGTTCCTATACCCAGGAGGGAAACCGCGCCGGTCCATTGACCTTGCGCTTTTTTCACTCCGAGGGTAATATCCATTTTCGGTTTTTCGCGGGGGGATGTCGCAGCCGGCGGAATAGTGCGCCTGATCGACTGGTCGGCGGTTTCGATCTCCATGACGGGCTGATCGAAAGGGGTTGTCGCCCCCTCTTTGAGCAGGAGTGCCGTGACCTTTCCGTCACATGGCGCCTCGAATTCGAAGGTGGATTTCGCGCTCTCTACTTCCGCCAGGATCTGGCCTTTCATAAAGGTATCTCCCGCACCGATACGCCATGTGACGATGGTGGCCTCAGTCTCGGCCGCCGCTTGAGAGGGCAAAAACAGTACGGTTGTGAAAAGCTCGTTACTCACCTTTTTCTCCGATCATTTGTGCGATTTCCAGGTTGATTCGTGTTGTATCCGGGATATGACACTGTTCGAGTTCTCGGGCAAACGGTACGGGGGCATCAGGAGAGGCCACAATCCGTGGCTCCGTTTTCAAGGCTCCAAAAGCCTTGCGGCAGATCAAGGAAATGAGACGGTCACCAAGCCCCGCGGTTTCACCGCTCTCCTGAACAACGAGCAGGCGCCCTGTCTTTCGGATCGAATCGATCAACGGATCGAGATCCAGAGGTTGTAAAATAAATGGATTCCACACTTCCGCGGAATACCCATGTTCTTTGACCACCGAAACAACGCTTTCCGCCATAGCTCCAAAAGCGATGATCGTCAGCTCTGCTCCTTCCGTATACCTGCGGGAGCGCCATACCTGCCTATAGTCGCCGTCGAAAAAGACCGGTTCCTGACGGCTGCCGCCATACAGAAGTTTGTGTTCGAACACGACGCAGGGATTGGGATCCATGAACCCGGCAATGACCGCTTCGAACATTTCCTGCGGCGTGACCGGATAAAAAAGCTTCAGTCCCGGAAAACGGGACCATAAA
The DNA here is from genome assembly GCA_964529145.1 of uncultured Fibrobacteraceae bacterium. Classification (GTDB taxonomy): domain Bacteria; phylum Fibrobacterota; class Chitinivibrionia; order Chitinivibrionales; family Chitinispirillaceae; genus JAFGNB01. The sequence continues at coordinate 9,973 of CAZGVZ010000011.1, forward strand.
CCTTCATATTCGCCGGAGTGAAAAGCCCCGAGAGTGATTCCTCCCCCGCAGGGCATCCGGAAAAGAACCGGTGCGGGTCTGTCCGTCCTGAAGAACCAGGTACCCGCGTTCAGGCCCAGCTGTGTCACCGCTTCGGTTCCAAAGTCGGCGAACTGAAATTCCATGATCGGCAGCCGCCCGGTCTGAGATGCGCCCAGACAGAAACCCACGGTAGCGGACTCCGCGATAGGCATATCGATGACCCGCCGGGGGCCGAATTTATCGTAGAGTCCCTTGCAGGATTTAAATGCCGATCCGTAAGGGCCAATATCCTGACCAAGCAGCACAGCTGAAGGAAAGTGAGTCAGGATATACTCGAGCGCGGCATTCACCGCATTGAGGTTGCGCATCCGGTCCGATCTGAAGAGAGGAAGCGGCCCGGAATCGACTGGGCCGGCGAATACCGGGCCAAGATGAATCTTCGGGGAGGGACGGCCGAACCGGAGTGCTTCGAGCGCGGTCTCCTCGACGAGGGTGTCGATCCGATGCTCCAGGGAAGAGATCCGCGATTCGCCGTATCCGCAGGAAGCGAGTTCAACACGGGTCCGTGATAGAGGTTCGGCTTCGAGCCATCGCCGGCGCTCCTCGTCGGTGACATACTCAGCCTTGTCGTACGCGGCATGGCCTTCGAGACGAACCGTCATGCACTCGATGACCCGGGGGAGCGAATCGGTTTCCATGGACGCAAGAGCGTCGAAAACGGCACTGTACACCTGCCATACATCGGTCCCGTCGATGGTTTTACCCTCTATTCCGTAGCCATGGGCCCGATCGGACAATGTGCCGCAGTGGTACTGCAACCGCGTAGGGGTGGAGAATGCATAATGGTTGTTTTCGATCAGGAAGAGTACCGGAACATGGTGGACGGATGCGATATTGACGGATTCGTGGAAATCGCCGGTGCTGCAACAGCCGTCTCCAGCTACCGCCAGGCCCATTGCCTTCCCTCCCCCCTGCCTTGCCCCCCACACAGCCCCCACCACCGGGGCGAGCATGTTTCCCAGATGGCTTATCATGGGAAAGCGCCGTTCGGCGGCGTTGCCGTGATGAACGTTCCCCTCACGTCCGTGAGTCGGGCTCCGCTCGTTGGCCATGTATTGACAAAATATCGACAGCGGTGAGACTTCCTGGACGAGATGGGCCCCGAGATCGCGATGAAGCAGGGATAGAACGTCTGTTCCGGGGCGGAACGGCAGACTCATGCCGAACGTGGTCGCCTCGTTTCCCTGGGAGAGGATCACTGTGCCTTTGACATGACCTTTCTGAAACAGTTCCTTGAATGTCTCGTCCATCCGGCGCGAGAGATACATGTATCGGTATGCAATGGGGATAAGACGTTCCCTGGTCAGTTTTTCCGGATATCGCGGCAACCGCACGAAAAGTTCGTCTAATGAAGTGGAAAGTGATCCGTTGGTGCTCAAATGGTCAGCACCTCCCGGACCGGGTATATTCCCGCGAACCGCAGCTGTGCACTCTGGGACAAACACTATGTCTCCGAAGAAAATTATACATAAAGATGCAGGGATTCCTCAAAAAAACAGCGCTACTCTTCACTGAAAAACGATTCAGCTTACAAAAATAACTGTTTTATTTCAAAAGACCAAAAAAAGCATCCGGAAATCTAAACGGTTCACCCTGCCTTCGTTTAAAAATCAGCACGCCGGAGGATGTTGAAAGCGCACGACCATTGATGTAATATTGAAGCTCTTCGGAATGCGGCACCGTGGCGTGAAATCCGCCGCTTTCGAACAGGCAGGTGTAACCGGCCTTGCCGCAGCTTCTCCCGGATCCGGCGGCAGGGCCGGCATACGGAGTGTGGATGTCACTGCGCGGCTTCGGACCCGGAATAAGAGGCATTGGAGCCGTTATGTATGGGAGACGCACTCGCGTAATTCCATCGAGATATGGGGATCGACCAGGATGAACACAGGATGAAGACAGACGCTCTGCGATCGCCGGAAATGCTTAAGCTCCTCGAGGTTGAAAGAGTCGTTGAGCTGTGTCTCGAGAAGCTATTCATAACCAAAGTACTCGATGTCGGAACCGGCACCGGGATTTTCGCCGAAGCTTTCGCGCTCCGAAACCTCAACGTCACTGGAGTGGACAACGACCCCCTGATGCTCAAGACCGCAACGGACCTGGTGGCGGACGCGCATTTTCAAAGGGCGTCAGCGGAGGTGCTGCCGTTCGGCCCGGGTACCTACGATCTGGTTTTTCTCGGTCCGGTGCTGCACGAGAGCAACGATCCGGTCCGTGCCCTGAAAGAAGCCAACAGGGTAGCCGCATCGAGAGTCGCCCTGCTGGAATGGCCATATCTCGATGAGCGGGTCGGTCCGCCTCTCGAACGGCGCATTCATCCGGACAAGATCAGAAACATGGCACGCCGCGCTGGCTTCTCCGAAATAGGAAAATGTACGCTCGGGCATATGGTACTGTTCAGATTTCAGACCGGGAAAAAAGCCGAAACGATTCCCGTTCGACGAAGCAACATCAAAAAAAATATGTAAGTTGCATTTCATGAAGCGAAATCTCATTTTTATCATTTGCGTATGTTTACACGTATCCGGCAAAGCTCTTCCCGGGTTTTTTTCCCCGACAAGAGCGGGCCGAAACTGGAAGAGCCGATGAGCATCACCTCCCTGCGCCGATCGGCGAGCGATCGATACGGTTTCCCGATTTCCCTCGCATCACGCCTGGAGACACACGAGATCCGGAACGCAGGAACAATCGGGACTCCGGCGAACCGGACAGGAACAGACGAGAATCCGGGTACACGATGATCACCAACGCGCATGTCCATACTCCCTATACGTTCAGTCCTTTTGAAAGCATCGAACAGCTGGTCAGGACCGCGCGTCACGAGGGCATAGTCGCGCTAGGCATCAACGACCTCAACACACTCGACGGTTTCAGGGAGTTCGCCGGAAGCTGCACCCGGCATGGGGTCTATCCCCTTTTCAATATAGAGTTCGACGTACGGTGCGAAACCGGAAAACACGGTATCGGCATACGGCATTCGTATGGTATGCCGGAATTGCAGACCATTCACGGAAAGGCGCTTCGTTTTCCCGCGTCGCTCACTTCCGACTCCCGGAACCTCATCGCCTCGATCTGGAAGGAATCGCAGGATCGGATCTGGAAAAAAATCGACAGTCTGAATCTCGTGCTTCAAAACAGATCATTTACTTTCATTCTCGATTACAACAGGATACGTACCCAGTTCGCGAAAACCTCACTTCTCGAGCAACACGTGGCACAGGCGATCCACGAGGAACTCCGAAGGAGATATGGAACCGGAACTGAATTCACCGATGCGTTGCGCAGGCTTTTCGAGGACCCTTCGTTCGAACCGGACCCGGATGACGGTTCTCTCGTTCAGAAGGAGATTCTCACTCGCCTTCTGTCCGGGGACAAGGTTTCAGGCGGTCCCGGCTCTTTCCGTTCCACGATGAACTTTTTTGAAGCCAGACAGGTGATCCTCGGTTCAGGGGGTATTCCCTGCTATCACTGCTCGTTTCGGCAGCCCCCCCACTCTTCTATCCCGAACGAACCTGAACAACTCGCGCAGCACCTTGCGGACAAAGGAATCCATGCTATCGAGTTCACACCTCATCAGACCGACTTCGCGACACTGTACCGATGGATGTCTTTTTTTCACCAGCACCACTTTTGTGTAACCGTGGGAACGGAACATTGCGGTCCCCAGGCTCATACCCTGGTTCCCAGCTCACAGGACGGACGTCCGCTGGACGAAAAATTGATCTCGATCAGTTACGAGGGTGCGTGCATTCTCGCAGCTCACCAGGAGTTGCACAATCAGAAAAGGCACGGTTTCGTGGATGAATCGGGAAAGCGCCTTGTCGGCCCCGATCAGCTCGCGCATTTTATCCGTACAGGAAACGAAGCGATCGAAAACTCGTGTAAGAGATAGTTTCACCCCTCAGGCGCGCTGTTCCCGCTCAGGCCGGACCACGGCTTTTGCCGTGGTAGTTGATTACCTGCCTCGTCAAGAGTCACCGGGTTCACTTTTCAGTGTTTCACAGGGAGGCCACGGCCCTTGGGCCGTGGGGCAGGACAGCAACTTCGGGCGCGGGCGCCCGACCGTCCTTCGCGGGCAATATCATTGCCATTCTTGAAGCAGATGGTATCAAGTGTTTACACAGTTTCCGTTATGCCGCTCGCTTGGCCCGCTCAGGCCGGACCACGGCTTTTGCCGTGGTAGTTGATTGATTCTTCGCATGTTGGGATATATGCTCCCTTGACTAAGGCCGCGGGTCATTGTATTTTCATAACGGAGAGGGATATGTGGATCGCGAAGGGCGCCCGGCAAAAGGTGCCGGATTACACCTGTATCGGACATTGATCCCCTCCACCCCGTTGGCGTGCGGTTGATATATGTAGAGCGGGGATACGGCCCGGGGAAATTGAGGGACCCTGCGGGTCATCTTTTCCGGACGGCCCTGGATTCCAGCGAATCTGAAATTTCTGCAAGGTTTAGTAGAGATGCATGAAGAATCGGCAAGTAACGAAGAGCACCTGAAGCGTCTCGCTTCCGGATCGGTGCTGCTTGCGCGGGAAGTTCTGCAGGATCCCAATTTCGACACTACCGTGGTGCTTGTCTGCGTGCACAGCCCAGAGGGTACGTACGGCCTTGTCCTGAATCGAATTTCACATATGCCGCTATCCGAAATATTCGACGGATCAGGCCATTACCGGTCGTGTGAAGTGCTCATCGGAGGCCCGGTGCAGCAGACCGAACTGCAGATCGTCCAGATCACCGAATCGCCTGCGGACGGGGCGTATCAGATCGCACCTGGAGTTCACATGGGCGGCAGATGGAACGACCTCGAAGCGATGACGAACGCGAATCCGTCCAACACACGTCTGTTCCTGGGATATTCCGGCTGGGGACCCTCGCAGCTGGAAAAAGAGGTCCGGATCGGAGCATGGGATGTGTTCAGGGTCGATCTCAAACAGCTGCTTTCCAATTGTCACCTGCTCGCAGGCGCGAGCACAACCGCGATCGGCACCTTCCTCACCTCGATCCAGTAAAACGACATTTACAGCCCCAGCCATTCCCTCCCCCGTTTACTGTGAGAGAGTAACAGCGTAGTCCGGGTTACCCTTTCCACTGTAACGGGGCTCGATTTCGTTGAGGCCGGGGGTTTGCTGCAAACACCACGACCCTACTGGCCTGTACCGGCATCCTTTGAATGGCAGGTACCACAAATAGCTGTATATTTTCTTTAATATAAGAAGCAACATTTTGCCATATTCGGTAATTATTACCGTTTTTTCCATTTTATTCAAATCGTCTATATGTTCGCTTTTTCTTCAATCCTCCCCAAAAATTGCCTTAATGAGCTGCAATCGCCAAATATTTTAATTTTCATTCTAATCGAAGTCATTGGCACAGGCATTGCTTTAATAAAAGGCAGGTGTTATGCCATGAAGAATGGCAGATGTGTGTGATGATGATGGGGTATCAGGCGCAAGCCTGAGGAGAAAAGGAGCTTAAAGGCTCCTTTTTTCTTTTGGTACACTGAGCTTCGCTAAGAGTCAATTCCCTCGATGATCGATGATCTCACACGTTCGCTGATTTCCGCTTTCGTCATCGATGGATCTATGGTGATCGGGTCTCCGACATTCAGAATCGCCGTCCCGCTTCGAATCTCTTTCGAGTGTTTCGGAAGAAGCCTGCAGGTGTTCATGATGGTAACGGGCACCACCTCGACGCCGGCCTGCTGAACAAGTGAGAAACTCCCCTGTTTGAAAACACCCACTTCCCCGGTTTCGCTCCGCGTGCCTTCGGGAAACAGCACCAGGGACACGTTATTTTTCTTCAGTCTCTCGACCGCACGCCGGATCGAGGAGTGGGCCTTGCGCGCGTTTCCCCTGTCGATCCAGATATGCCCCAACGCGTACATCCCCCATCCGAAAAAAGGAATCCTGAAAAGCTCCTTTTTCGCGATGAAACTCAGGTGATGGCGCAATGAAGCGGTGAGGACCGGAATATCGATATGACTCTGGTGATTCGCGACGAAGATATACCGCCGGCTGCAGGAGAGTTTTTCAAGACCCCTCACCTCAACCCTGATGCCAGCCACCAGGAGCAGATGCCGGTTCCACAGAAGGCTCACCATCCTGGGTATACGCGGACCGAACAGCGAGGTCAGGGAACAGAGCGAACCGTACACGACGACGGAAAGAACCACCCACAAAAAAATGAAAACCGTACGCAGGGTTTCTCCTACGCCGCCGTCTTTGCCAACCATACATTGTCCTTTCCGACCTTCAGTCTCAGCGCTTTCAAAACATCCGGCTCCGGTGAAATGGTACAGCTCCTGGAACGAATCCGGTGGTTACGTTCGGAGGTGACAAGATGCAGAATCAACGCGCAGTCACCCGGCTTTTCCACCACGAAGCTCTTCAATTCTGAGAGAAAATCCGGTTCGAGACCTTTGGTGTGCAGGCGCAGGTGAATGCTTTTCGCGAGCAGTTTCCTCGCTTCGGAGAGCGCCACGCAGTTATCCACCTTGAGCTTGGGTTTTTCCTCACTGCTGCGTTTGCCGATGGTTCCGTGCACCAGTACCATGGAATCGACCGCGAGCAGATGTTGGAATTTTTCGAACGCGTCTCCGAAAACAAGCAGTTCGATCGATCCCTCGAACTCCTCCAGCTCCAGAAAAGCCATAGGTTTTCCATCGCGTTGCGTATGGGATTTGTAACTGGTGATGATGCCTCCGAGAGTTGCTCCGGCCCCGTCTTTGACGCCGGAAAGTGCCTCGGAGGTCAGTGGTATTGTCGAGAAACCGCGTATTTCGTCCCTGTACCGGTCCAGCGGATGTCCGCTCACGTAAAAATTGAGGATCTCTTTCTCCCTCTGCAGAAGCTGGTTGTAGGGCCATGGCGCTATGTCGGGGAGCTGCGGTTCCGCAGCGGTCCTCTCTTCGGCAGCGGAACCGGCCGCGAAAAGATCGTCGAAGAGATTGACCTGACCGCTCTGCCGGTCCTTCTGAAATCCGCTTCCGTATTCGAGCGCGGTATCGATCGCAGCGAAAAGCTGAGCCCGTGTACCGTTCAGACTGTCGAGCGCTCCGGCGCAAACTAGTGATTCGAGAGCTTTTTTGTTGACGATTCTTGTATCGATATCCCTGATCATGTCGAAGATGGAGGTAAACCTGCCTTTTTTGGATCTCGCGGTGATGATCGAATCCGCAGCTTTTCCGACATTCTTGATCGCTCCCATACCGAGCCTTATGTTTCCGTTATCTATGCTGCACTCTTCGTCGCTCGTGTTGACATCAGGAGGAAGTATGCGGATTCCCATCCGCTCAGCTTCGTTCTTCATGATCAGGAATCCCTCCTGGTTGCCGATCCAGGAGGTGAGGTTCGCGGTCATGTACTCAAGCGGGTAATGCGCCTTGAGATAAGCTGCCTGGTACGATACGTGGGCGTAAACGGTCGCATGGGCCTTGTTGAACCCGTACTCGGCGAACTTGGCCATCAGGTCGAAAACATCCTTTGCAGCGGAGGTCTCGATGCCTTTCGCGACCGCTCCCTCCACGAATTTCCTGCCCATTTTTTCCATCACGTCCGCTTTTTTCTTTCCCATCGCCTTCCTGAGTATATCGGCCTGTCCCAGCGAAAATCCGCCCATTCTCTGAGCTATACGCATCACCTGTTCCTGGTAAATGATCACGCCGTAGGTGACGTCGAGAATTTCGCTGAGCATCGGATGCGGATACTGGACTTTCTCCTTGCCGTGCTTGCGATGTATGTACGAATCGATGTTATCCATCGGACCGGGCCGGTAGAGCGCGGTCATCGCGATCAGGTCCTCGACACAGGTAGGTTTCAATTTCCTCAGATAATCCTGCATTCCCTGCGATTCGAACTGAAACACTCCCGTGGTTTCGCCCCTGCCGAAAAGGGCATAGGTTTCGGCGTCGCCGTCAGGCAGTTTCCAGAGATCTATCACCACGTCATGGTACTTGCCGATAAGTCTCAGCGCCTCCTGAAGCACGGTCAGTGTACGCAGACCGAGAAAGTCCATCTTGATGAGGCCCGCTTTTTCCACATAATTCATGTCGAACTGCGTCATGACGATATCGTTTCCGGGCTGTTTGAAAAGCGGAGCCCAGTTGACGACCTCCCCGGGCGCGATGATCACTCCGCCCGCATGCATTCCCGCCTGACGCGCAAGTCCTTCGAGAACCATCGCGTGCCTGAACAGCTCCCGGTATCCCGGATTTTCCTCGATCGACCGTTTGAGTTCGCCGTTCGATGCGATGGACCGTTCGAGATTCTTTTCGTTGACCATCCCCGATACCTGGTTCGCCTCGGCCACAGGGATGCCCATAGCCCTGGCGACGTCCTTGACAACCATCTTGGCCTTCATCCGGCCGAAGTTGATGATCTGGCACACTGCTTCACGGCCGTATTTCCCGATCACGTAATCGATTACCTTGTAACGGTCCCGGTCGGCGAAATCGATGTCCGCATCGGGCATCGATATTCGTTCGGGATTCAGGAAACGTTCGAAAATCAAGTCGAACTTGATGGGGTCGACATTGGTGATCCCGATCACGTACGCGACAAGGCTTCCCGCGGCGCTCCCCCTGCATCCGACCATGACGCCCATGCGGTGCGCGGCCATGACGAAATCCCGGACTATGAGAAAATACCCGGAAAATCCCATCGAACATATAATCCCGAGCTCATACTCCAGGCGCTCTTCGAGAGCGGGAGTCACCGGATCGTACATCTCCGCGACTCCCTTTGCCGAAAGCGCCCTTATATACTCGTCCGGATCGCCGAAACCCTGCGGAACGTCAGGGACCGGCAGCTGCGGCCTGGTGCCGAACGTCACATTGCAGCGCTCGGCAATTTCTACCGTATTGCTCATCGCCTCGGGTATCTCCGGAAACAGGGCGGCCATCTCCTCCGGGGACTTGAAATAGATCTGATCACTCGAAAACCGGTACCTTTTGGGATCGTCCATTGTCGTCTGGGTCTGAATGCAGAGCAGCACTTCATGCGATGCGGCATCCTCACGGTTCAGATAGTGGGCATCGTTCGCGACGATAAACGGGATGCCCAGTTCCCTGCCAAGCGGAATCATCCGGTCGAACGCGGTCTTTTCTTCGTCAATGCCATGATTCTGCAGTTCGAAATAGAAATTACCTTCCCCGAATATGGCGCAATACTCCTGAGCCAGCTGTTTCGCTTTGGACAAGTCTCCGTCGAGGAGCGCGCGCGGAATCGCCCCTGCGATGCAGGCGCTCGTGGCGATGATCCCCTCCGAATGGGCCTTCAGCACCTCCATATCGATGCGCGGACGGTAATAGAAGCCCTCGAGATATCCTATGGTGCTCAGCCGCATCAGGTTTTTCCAGCCGGTTTCGTTGCGCGCAAGGAGAATCAGGTGGCTGTAGGACCGTTCGTCTTTTGCCGTGGTACGGTCAGACCTCGAATGAGGCGCGACGTAGGCTTCGAAACCGATGACCGGTTTGATGCCGGCGGAGACACATGTCTCGTGGAACTCCACAGCCCCAAACAGACCGCCGTGATCCGTGATGGCGAGAGCCGGCATGCCGAACTCGGCAGCGCGGGCCACCATGTCCTTTATTCTTATCGCGCCATCGAGAAAACTGTATTCTGTATGATTGTGGAGGCTGACAAAAGGTATGCTCATTGAGGGATCACTCCTATGGCGCTTATCTTTTTCACGTAGAACTGCTTGCGCACACCCGTCCGCTGCATTTCTCCATCAAGCAGCGGTTCGGCTCCCTTGCCGCACATGACCGGCGTGACCGTATACACGCCCTTGCGGACATAGGGACTTCCTTCGTAAGAGAAAACGAGTTGCTGAGAGGTGAGGATCGCGTAATCGATCACCTGGACCGTCTCGCTCAGTTCCAGTGCCTTGAGTTCCGCGCCGTACTTGGTTCCACGTATGGCCGCGGCCGGCTTAGCGGACGACGACTCGCTTTCAGTCACGAGCATCCACCGGGCCGATTCCTCTTCAACGGAAAAGACCTCGTCTCGCCTGTATTCGCGCTCAAGATACTGATCCGGAGGAATCCGTTCGTCGAATCCCATTTTCCTCATCATTTCACGAACCGTACGTTCGCTTCCCGGCCTGATCCTGAACACTGCGTGCGCGGTCATCCTCTCGAGGTAGGGGCGCAGAGGCGCGTATGCCTCGATCTGGGCCGTAACCTGGCCTTCGGCGGTCAGCAGCACCGGACCTGCGAGCAGCGATATCCTGTGGAACTCCCTTATCCACTCGCGAACCGATTCGCGGACATTGACCGGGGCTTCCCATTTCTCGAGCGCCGCGACTATCTCATCGCTTCCCATTCCGGCGCTGAGCGCCTCCACCAGCACTTTCTTGTCGATCGAGCCGTGGTATACCCGGTCGAGCGATCGTACCCTGCCGAAACGCGCAAAAGTGAACAGTGTTTCCGGTACGCATGTTTCAGGCAGAATCACGGAAAAATCGGGCATTATCATCACGGATTTCTTTCCGGTATCCTCCTCCTGAAGTTCCTCCGCTTTTCTGAAAAAAAGCGCGGTGCCGTGTTTCCATACCTCTAGAAAACCGGAAAACTGCAGCGCCGGCAGCGCGGTGCGAACCTGTACCTGATCCGCAGGCGAAAAAGAGGAAGAAGTAAACCACTGCCGGTCCGCGGAAGCAAGCATTCGTGAGAACAGTCCCATGTTCCAGCCTCCGCTCTGCCGGACCATGTAAGC
>CAZGVZ010000012.1:0-7753 GCA_964529145.1 uncultured Fibrobacteraceae bacterium
GCGGCGCGTGGAGCTCGTAAACGAGACCGAAAACGCGGTGCTGATAAGCATACACCAGAACAAATTTTCGTCCGCCTCCGTCTCGGGCGCGCAGGTTTTTTACGCTAGTAGGAACAAAGGAGTAATCAGCGCGACTGGGGTTGGGTGCGACCCGCAGATCGACGGTCACCCCGGTCAGAGTCACCTGTCTCTTCACGTTGTTGGGATGGGGCTGGTTGGTGAAGCGGTCCTGGAGAAGAGGCGGCTGGAAAGTGAGGTTCATCCAGTTGGCGAGCGTAAGGCTCTTGTCCTTTGGAAGCTTGAACTCGAGAACGGTTTTCCTGCTCTCGATCCTGGGTGCTGAAAAACCCATGATACCGCTGTCAAGCACGTGTACCTCCGTGAACCCCGAGAGGGAATCTGAGCTGTAATACACGTGGAATGCGTCAGCTGGACGGTCGCTCGTCTTGAGGTCGTTTCCATTCACGTTCTTGACCTCTTCGCTGAGGACGACCTTGACGGTATTGGTCTTCACATCCCGTTCCACGTACCAGATTACCGGCCCCGCTCCGTCTTTGGTCGTGGTCACTCCGTCGGCGATAGTGGCGGCGCCGGTCAGGGAGAACGTTAGGATCATGTCGGTCTGTGGTTCAATGATCCCTTTCAAACGCACTGTGGACGACAGGTCCTCAGCGGTAAAATGAAGGATGTAGGTCATCGAGTCCTTTTCCAGCACCCTGGCGATCTCTCCAACGGTGAAGGTAGCGACGGGCAACTTGTCTTTTGAGCGAATGTCCGAGAACATTTCCGGTGAAATTTCCGAAGGCTCCACCGCGCGGTTGAACCGTATCTCGATGGCGTCCAGGTATCCGTTGCCGTCCAGATCGCGCGTCCAGGCCTCGGCTACCGTCTTGCGGGGTCCGATGATCGTGACCGGAAGACTCGCCTTGGCCTTTGAACCGTCTTTCCGGGTGGCTTCGGCCCACACCTGGCCTTCCTTGTTATGAACCGCACCCGATGCGGTGATATGTGTCTGAATTCCGTCTTCGTTTATAGGATCTAGGGTACCGTCTGTCGTCCAGAAGGAGGAGGTCCGTCCGATCCTGTTGCCGTATTCGTCGTATCCCACGGAAAAGGGGGATACCGACTCTTCGCCGGAAAGCGTTTGAGGAGGCAGCGGAACATAATCTTTGTCTTCGATCCGTAGAGAAAAGAGGTCTCCTGCGACAAGCCTGAATCGTTCGGTGCTTGCCCTCAGACCGGGATTGATCTGAACCGTGATCTGATGAAGGCTGTCGGGAGTGAACGGTGCATAGAACAACACGAACCTGATCGTGTCGATGCCGTCCTGAAAGCACTGGTCTAAACGGTAGATAGTCTGGTTGAAAACATTGAGCGAGTCGTGGACTCCGTCGACGGTCACGGTCGGGTGGCGCCTCCCCCCTGTACCGAGGGTATCGCCATATGCGACCTTGTTGGTGTCTTCGCCGTTGTCGGGATCGTCATCGTGAAGGCCGAAACAGTAGAGTCCCGGTACGAGGCCGTCGGTATTGAAGATCCTCACCACCGCTGCCAGGGTATCGCCAGCACGCCTCTGGTTCTGTGGTACCAGGGTGATTTCGATACGGCTCGCAGGAGATCGGACCAGTGTAATCGGTATCAGGAGCGAATCGGTCCTCGAATCGGTGTTGGTGAATACCAGGTATCCCTGCCCGGGAGACCGGGGTTCAAGCGTCGATGTCTGTGCGTTGCCGGGCAGGGAGTTCTCGAAAAATAGCGCTCCGAGTGTATCCCATTTCACGCTTGTAGGTACCCATGAGTCCGGATTTCCACGATCGTTTACCGCAGTGGATTTCAATCCGTACACCTCGTACCTGCAGGAACTGTCTGTTTCAAGCGTGATGTCGGTCACCGGGTTTCCCAGAGTGTCCCTCAGCTGCAGTTCGACGATATAATAGGACGCGATGATCACCGGAACGGAGTCCATCAGCAGATCGGGTTCCTGTGCAGTGGCGTAGGTGTTGCCTTCGCTGTCGATTCGAGTGATCACTCCGCGGTATCGCTGGTTTTCCACGCTTTCCGCTCTCGCGACAGTCACCCCGTCGGGAGTGATTTTCCATTCGGTTTGCTGAGAATCGGCAAGACGTACGTACGCGCCCGATATATCGCGCGCAATCGCATAGGCAACCTTGGTGGTACTGTCTTCGGGAATGGTGATGTCAGGGAGTTCCTGGGGCTTGCGCAACGCGGCTGTATCGACCGGCATACCGGCTACCACGACCGGTTTCGCCTCTATATAAATTTTGTATGCCTCGCATGGTCCGATGTTCAATGTAACGGTATCTCGGAGAGTGTCTTTCCCGGACCAGACCGAACCTTCGATCAGAACTCGCGAGTATGCTACTTCCGGAGTGAAGACGACCTGATTTCCCAGGCTGCCTTTCAGAACGCTGTCGGGCTGGCCGTCAAACCTGATGACCCGCCATCGGGTATTCTGTGAGATATCCGGGCGTTCGCCGGAGAAATCGTCGGTGACGTGCGCTGAAAGTGTCACCGGGGTGAATGGGCATATGTTGCTGTCGGGAAAGATCCCGAGATCGAAATTCACGGGAGGGGAGATGATGTTCGTGGTGATCTTTATTTTCGAATGATTGACATGACGTTCGACATAGAAGAAATCGAACGTATAACTGCCGTTGTCCACCAGATCGGAAGCCTGGTCGAGGTCGAATGAACCTACCTGCGACGCGTGAATGCCACCCAGGTCCATTCTGAGTTTTCCGTCGACAAAGGCCCAAACGTCGTCATCACCCTCGAACTCAAAAACCAGGCCGGGAACTTTAGTGAACTCGGTATGCAGTTCCATGGCGTAAGAGAAGTTATGTAGCGCCCCGGCGCTGTCCCTGCGTCCTTCATGTCCGAACCCTCTGCCGTCGAGTGGGAAGAAGTTCTGGTTTGAAAACTGATACGAACCGTTCGAACCCGCGAGGAGGTGAAATACGAGTGTGTCATTGAATACATGATTGATGAAGGCCGTATCGTGATCGAGTTTGACGTACCCTTCGCCTAATGCCGAGTATCTTCCGTACCGTGCCGGATATTGTTCATAGTAGTTATAAATGATCGAATCGCCCGGAACCCAGGGACGAAACCATCTGTCGACCCGTACGTTGAAATACGGCGACGGCCCCAGCACCGGTTTTCTCTGGCTGTCGAGTGTATCCGCGACCATCCTGAGCTTGACAGGTGTTCCCGAAGGCGTGATTTCGAATTCCGGATTGCTGGAATCCGCATGGAAATCATAGAAAGTGACCGGTATCTTGAGCGAATCAGGATATCTTATCTGCGACTTTCCGGTATTTGGAACGACAAGGACGAGAAAAAATAATTTCAGCAGTGCGCACAGCGACTTCGAAAAGGAGATATTCATGGATGGGCCTTCTATTGAAAAACCGATATTCCCGCCGGATACTGTGCGCCGTGAGTATTTAGTATCGACAGCGACAAGTCCCTGCTATTTCGCCAGATCAACAATTTTTCTAAACCAATAGGAATCACGCACCTGGTTGATTACTGGAGTACCTGAAAAACGTCTCTCTGAAATGAAATCCCGCGCGATACCTGGTTTTCCTATGTACCGCCTCGAAGGATATGATTCCGCATCACTGGAATTCGTGTGAAGCCGATCCGCCGAGGAGAACATTTTGCCTTCATAAGGTGCGGGATTACCGCAATTCATCTTATACTGGTACATGATTCAGGTATAATATAATAAATAAAAAAGGATCGTATCGAAAATGAAACCCCGGCCGAGTGATTCTTTTGATTAAAAAAGGGATGATGCCGGATTGAGATGGCGCGTAAAAAAGCACGGACATATCCGCAGGTATATTGGGCATATCAGACAACCAGCTCCCGTTTCACCACAAAAGGAATCGCTCAGTTTTGTGAAAACGACCAGATAAGAGGCACCAGTGACAGGATATATATAAAATGTCGCATAATATATATTATGTAAACTTTGGTCGATATACTCTTTTTTGCATCCCCGCTTCATATTATCCCCTCCCGGTCGATTCCTTATGAATCACGGAATCCGGTTTCCCGCAGTACCGTACATTTTTCCGATCGAAGATCTTACGGAATATCCGGTGCGTTCCTATCAGGACTCTCTTGTAGTAAAAGCATCCGGTCCGTTGTTCAGCGGTGGTATTGCTAAAACCTAAATCGGACGATTAAAGTTTCCGGTGAATTAAACACCTGTTCACGGTTCGTGTCCGGCTCACCGTCCTGCGGAGCAACGCTCATTTCCATATACCCGGAATGCGGTTTCCGCATCCGGGGCACGATCCGTTTTCCCCAATCGAAGATCTTACGGAGTATCCGACGCGTTCTATCAGGATTCGTTTGCAAGAATTGCATCTGGTTTCGTTGTTCCTGCCGGTGTTGCCGGTATAGACAAATTCGAGGCCGTGACGTCCGGCCGCCCGCAGCGCCCTATCGAGACTCTCCTGCGGCGTAGGTTTGATATCCTGAAGTTTGAAATTTGGAAAAAAACGGGAAATATGCCATGGAGTATCGCTTCCGATCTCAGCGATGAATTCCGCAGCCCGATCCAGTTCGTCCTCCGAATCGTTCATACCCGGAATCACTAGTGTGGTGATCTCGAGCCATGAACCGCTTTTCTTGATTGCGCGAAGGTTATCGAGCACCGGTCCGAGCCGCGCTCCGCAGACGGTCCTGTAAAAATCCTCGGAAAACGACTTGAGATCGATATTGAACGCATCGGTCATCGGGAGCAGCGTTTCGAGCGCCTTTCCGGACATGAACCCGTTGCTCACCATCACCGTACGAACTCCCCTGCTTCTCGCGATTTCTGATATATCCATTGCAAGTTCATAGAAAACAGTCGGTTCCGTATAGGTGAAGGCAATGCTTTTACATGCGTTCTCCATGGCCAGACCAACCGTTTCCGAAGGAGAATAATCACTCGTATCCCAGGGGACGTTCCCTCTTTTCACCTGAGAAATACGCCAGTTCTGGCAGAAAGAGCACCGGAAGTTGCAGCCCGGGGTCGCGATAGAATACACCGCGGATCCGGGAAGAAAATGATAGAGCGGTTTTTTCTCCACAGGATCGACGCCCTGTATCAATGGGCGGCCGTACGTCAATGTCTCGAGCCTTCCCCCGGCGTTTCTTCTCACGCCGCATATCCCGTATGCGCCCGGCGAGATCCTGCAGAAATGAGAACAGAGACGGCATTCGACCCTTTCATGATCCAGACTCTCGTAAAGGAGCGCCTCTTTCATAAGATCCCCTTCCGTTTTCATTAAAACAGCTGTACGTGATAAATCATTGAAGTATATTACTGTCCGGACGGCATGGTATAAAATACCACATGTACCCGCTCCATGGCGCTGTTCCCGCCCAGGTTTCGCGGGCGGGGTCTATTCGATCCTCCGGAGCGCGGCAGTATGGGAACACGGGTGAATTCGGCCCCATTTGACACCGGGACTCTTGCGTAAATACGAAGGACAACCCGTTCTGTTTCCGGCGTACGAATCGAGATGCCGGAGAGTTGTTTCGCTTTTTCCGGCTTCTGTTTAGCTTTGGAAGCGCCGTCCGCCGGACGCGGATAACCGGCTCGCTTTCCGGGACCCGATCACTCTTTCGGGTGAAGAGCGCGACCCGGCAGGTCCCGTCCCGGAGTTCTGCATCTCCAAACGCACAGGAGAATGATTATGGCCCGATCCCGCCATCCAGCCGTTCTTGACGCCGTACTAATCGCGGTGCTCCTGTCGCTGCCCGTCTCAGCGGCGATCGAAATCGGAAATTGCGGCCAGGATACGTGCACTGCGCTCGACGATTCCCTCGCCGCGCTTCTGGAAACACAGAATACTCCGGAAACCGAGGACACGATCCTCTTCACCGGAGACGAGCAGGATGTGTACAGCTGGACTGCCGATATTGACGGGCTCAAGAACCGCGGCTACAGGAAATTCGTCATCCGGTCCGGTCAGACCGACCCGGATCTTTTCCCGGTAATCAAGAGATTCAGTCCACTCGGGTGGAACTTTTTCAATAGTATCGATACGTTTTTAGTTGAAAACTGCATTCTCGACAATGGAGGCACCAACGAAGGCGAACCGGGAAAACAGTTTCTATGGACAAACGCCCAGTCGGTGAACCGGTTTTTCCGGTTCAAGAACTGCGTAATTCGCAATCAGAATGAAGACTACTTCTTCGGAATAGTCGGAGGATCGAATACCACGATCGTTTTCGAAAACTGCCTGTTCCACGACAATCAAAGAATATTCCACATAGGTTATTTTGGAGGCTCCCCGACGATTCTCGTAACGAACTGCACGTTCGATCGTAACGCACAGATCGTGAACTCCGATTTTAATCGCGATTATGCCTCGAATATCTCTATCAGGAACTGCATCTTCAGCAATACTCCCTCCCCTCTCCCTTCGGGCGGGATCCTCATGAGCAAGGTCACCCATTCGATCCTCCCGCAGGGAACCACGGGCTACGGAACTGGTTGCATTCAGGACAACGATCCCAGGTACCTGATCTCCCCCGCCCGCGCCCTTCCTTCCCACTGGAAAATCGCGCTCGCCTCCCCGGCACATAACCTGGGCACTGTTTCAGCGGCTCCTGTTCCGGATATAGGCGGATATGCGCGGATCGCCGCTCCGGACGCCGGCTGCTGGGAGGTGCGCGTCTTCGACTTCGTCTGGGATGCGGGAAGCGGCCCGGGTGTACAGGGCGGGAACGGGGTGTGGGGAGACGATCCTTTCTGGACCTATGATGATGGAATCACCCGGACCTCCTGGCGCGGAGCCGGCAATTCGGCGACCTTCGGAGGAAACGGCACACCCTTCACGGTTTCAGTCACCGCCACGGAATTTGTCGACAGTATGTGCTTCACCGCCGATGGATGCACCGTCGAAGGCGGAGAACTGCACTTTTTGGAAAACGGCTCTGCATATGTGAGCGAAGGAAAGAGTGCGACCATTCGATCGATCCTCGCGGGAAGCATCGGTTTGAAAAAGCTCGGAACAGGAACCCTGGTCCTGTCCGGAAACAATACCTATACCGGTCCCACCGTCATTCACGGCGTTCTTTCTACAGACAATCTCGCATCCGGCGGAACTCCTTCGGGTATCGGGGCGGAGTCAGCGGCCGCGGAAAATCTCGTTCTGGACGGCGGCACGCTTCGCTATACCGGGCCTGCGGTAGAAACCGACCGTCTCTTCACTGTCGGTCCGGGAGGAGCGGCTCTCGATGCATCGGGTGCCGGCAAACTCGAACTCACCGGCGAATCACCGGTACGGTTCACCGGTGAAGGAGAGCGCACGATCACGCTTTGGGCTTCCGGAGACGGGGATCATACACTCGCGGCAGCCATAGGAAACGGCGGTGACGGTGAACCCACCTCTCTCGTCAAGAGAGGCGGCGGAACATGGGTGCTTTCCGCAGCTCACACCTATACCGGAGCCACCACAGTCGAAGAGGGTACGCTTGCGCTCGCCGGATCGGTCACCAGTGATGTCACAGTCGATCGCGGAGCCACCCTTACAGGCAGCGGTACCGTACGGGGGACGGTAGAGTCACACGGCACACTCAGTCCCGGTGATTCCGGTGCCGGAACATTTTCAATCGAGGGCGATTGCCTTCTTTCCGAACACGGAGCCCTCGTCCTTTCTCTCGGCGGTGCTGTCGCTGGTGACGAATACTCCTTTATCAATATTGACGGCGAACTTGATAT
>CAZGVZ010000012.1:7763-14690 GCA_964529145.1 uncultured Fibrobacteraceae bacterium
CAACTCTTCTTGTCTCATTGAATTACGAGCCGGAAATAGGTTCCAAATATCAGATCGCCACCCTTTCCGGAGGAACCGTACTCCCCTTTGGGGCATTCAGAGACCTGCCGGAAGGGGGCCGACTCATTCTTTCATACGACGGCGTGAGCTACTATTTCACGATCAGCTATCGCGGCGGTAACGGAAACGATATCGTTATTACCGCGCAGGCCATCGCCACCGATTATTTCTGGGATACTCGGGAAGATAAGGGGTTTCAGGCGGGTGACGGGTCCTGGACCGACGATTTCTGGTCTGCGGACGGAATGACTCTGGTTGGATGGCGGGGCGAGGGAAACAGTGCGACTTTCGCAGGGATCGACGGTAACTATACAGTGACCGTTCCCGGCATACAGAAGGTCGACAGCATGGCCTTTATCTCCGGAACCTATACGCTTTCAGGAGGAACCATCGATTTTGGAGCGCACCGTGGAGTCCATACGGCACATGGAGTGCGCGCGATCATCTCATCGGTAATCGATGGATCGGCCGGACTGATGAAATCCGGCGAAGGTGAACTGACTCTTTCGGGAGACAATGCATTTTCCGGCATCACCACCATAGCGGCCGGAACCCTGCACCTCGGCGAAGGAGGGGCTTCCGGCAGCGTCTCCGGCGATATCGTGAACAACGGGACTCTGACCATCGATCGCTCGGGGAGCTTCATATACGGCGGCAGGATCGACGGAAGCGGAACAGTGGTGAAAACCGGTACGGGCACAACGCGGTTCACCGCAGGGCAATCTTTGACCGGTCCGGTCGTGATCTCGGAGGGTGCGCTGTTTTTTACCGGTACGCTCGGCTCCGGCGAGATCACCGTGGATTCGGGCGCGACTCTTGGCGGAAACGGAACCTGTGGAGGCGATGTCCTGGCCCGTGGAAAAATTTCTCCAGGCAGCGGAGGTGCCGGTAAAATAACGACCGGGGGAGACCTGTCGCTTTCCGGCACCTCCTCTCTCGACATGGAACTGGGAACCCGATCCGATACTCTGAGCGTGCAAGGCAACCTTGCGCTCGATGGAACGCTTGATATTTCGCCTGCGGCCGGATTCTCCTCAGGCAACTACATGATCGCTTCCTGCGCGGGGACTCTGCGCGACGACACCCTCCGGCTGGGAAAAATTCCCGCGGGCAGAAATGTGACCCTCGCGATCGACGACTCGACCCTTTGGGTTTCCTGCATCACAGCTCTAATACGGTCGGAACCCGAGGACACGGTCACCGCCGTTCAGGGCGAGGATGCGCTTTTCTCGATTACCGCGGAAGGCGAAGGCACCCTGACATACCGGTGGCTGTTCGAAGATTCAACCGTAGGTACCGCGCCAACCCTCACGATCTCCGGAGTGAAACCCGGGAACGCCGGCAGGTACCGCTGCATCGTCGCCGACTCCTTCGACATCGATACATCGGCGTGGGCCGTTCTCGGAATCGTCGTTCCTCCCCGGATCACTGATCAGAGTGCGGACACCCTGTCGATCGAGGTTGAAAAAAGTGCCGGATTTTCGGTTTCGGCATCAGGAACCGAACCCATTGCGTATCGATGGTATAAGGTGATCCAGGGCGAAGACCTGCTGCTCGACAGTGGCGCGGAATTTTCGATAGATACGCTTTCGTTCGACGACAGCGGAAAATACTATTGCGTCGTCAGCAACCGCGGCGGCAGCGCGCGGTCCGGCACGATTCACCTTTTCGTGCTACACCGGCCTCCGGAGATCACCTCCCAGCCTTCCGACACCGCGGTTCAGGTGGGCGACAGCATTACTTTTTCGGTGGTCGCCGACGGCAATGCACTACCGTCATTCGCCTGGTACAGGGCCGGATCGGACAGCATCCTCGATACCTCAGCTTCGTTTCACATTCTGGAGGCTGAGTTTTCCGACAGCGGCTCGTACCTGTGCGTCGCACGGAACCCCGGCGGAGTCGACAGTTCCGTCTGCTTTTTTCTCACCGTTCGTCACCAGCCCGCGATGATTACCGGACAACCCCGCGATACCTTTGCGATTGAAGGCCGTTCGACCCGATTTGCCGTTACCGCAACCGGGAACGTTCCTCCCTCCTATTTCTGGTACAAGTGCGGTTCCGATTCGGTCATAGATACCACATCGGTTTTCGTGATCGATTCGATCGCCTTTCCCGACAGCGGCGAATACTTCTGCATTGTCCGTAATCCCGGCGGAGTGGACACGTCCGATACGGTGACTCTCCATGTGCGCCACCGTGTTCCCGAAGCCAGGTTCACCTTTTCTCCAAAAAACGGAACGGTCCCGCTCGAGGTACACTTCACCGATTCCTCACTTGGAACTATCACATCGAGACTCTGGCGTTTCGGCGACGGAGAGGAATCGAACCTGAAATCCCCGGCTCATACCTACCGTGAATCCGGAGTGTTCACCGTCTCGCTCACGGTCGCGGGCCCCGGCGGGAATCACACCACTATAAAACCCGATTCGGTATTCGCCTTCACCGATAAACAGAATCCGCTGCGCGTGCGCGCGCGTTTCCTTGGAGGTTACAGCGTTGAGGTCACGGTAACGAACATTGACAATATCGACACATCCTCCCCTTCTCCGCGATGCGACTCCGCGGGTATATGGATCAGGGCCGGAACACTGCCCGGCGGGCCTGAAGAGGGCTCGCTCCGGCGTACAGTGAAAAGGGCGGCGTTGACCGGGACCGTCTATACCGACACGCTGACCCTCGAGGGTCCGGATTCCATATTCGGGATAATGACCGGCCTTTTCTGGGATGACGGCACCATTTCCGAGTTCCTGATCGCGAACGGGACCACCGTGCTGATGCGCGAAGCTGTGATTCCGGACAATCCGCTCGTACTGAGGGCTGAAGCGATAACCGCCACACGCGTCCGGCTTCGCTGGAATCCGTGTAAAGAAGACGCGTACACTTCACTGCGAATCTGGTTCGGAACGGAACCGATCGATTCGGGTATGATCCAACCGGACAGCACGATGTTCTCGCACACAGTCGTTTTCCCCAGCGATACCTCATTGGTCATCACCGGACTTTCGCCTGAAACCATATACCATTTTGCAATTCAGACCGGAATCGGCGCATCATGGTCCGCCATTACCGCCAAATCCCGCTCATCCTGCCGGACTCCCGGCCAAGGCGCCATCGATTACCGCAATCGGATCGCGATCGACACCCTGAGATTCGATTCCCTGAGCGGGCGGATCCGCATCGCACTCTCGATCGATGAAGCGCTCATCAAAGAGGATATCGAGGCAGGAATCACGTCAGGTTTCGGAGCGTATGCGGACGATCCGGCAGAGTGTCAGGTAATTCCGCTCTTCGAATCCCTTACCGACACTGTGGTCCGGCTCGGCCACTCCATCAGGTTCGATTCGCTCTATTACATCTCGGTCTGGCTTCGGACCAGAGATGGTATCTGGCTCGACCCTTCCGATTCGTCCCGCGCAACGGTACGCACGGGCGCTCCTTTTCGCCAGATCGTCTCCCTTTTCGATTCGGTGAGAAATGGCGGGGATACCGTTCGCGCATTCAACGATGCGGTCTTTCTCTGGAACGATACCGGCTCCGGGGACCGGGGATTCACGATCGATACGCTCCAGATTATCGGTTTGGATCGGGTCCCGAAGGGAATGATTACGGCGGGAACCTCCTTTTTCTTCAGAAAGGCGCCTCCAGTACTGCCGTTTCACGTGGGTATTCGAATCCATTCACTCCCGAAAGGCCGCACTCTGCGTGAAGTACGTATCTACCGGGAGCATGAAGGGATGGTCTCGGTATGCCGTGAAACCTTCGCTGATTCAATTCACTCCATCGTATCGATTCGAGTCGAAGATCTGCGCGGCGGATTCATGGCGCTCATCGACACCGTTTCTCCGGAGATCTCGGTATCGAGCGACACGGTCTCACCGATCAACGCCTCCGCGGGTCTTTTTGACACGCTCGTCATCACGGACAACATCGCCAATGTCTTATGGTGCTACTATTACGGCAGGGGGGATCAGGTACCGCAGCTGCGTGACAGGGGGGAGTGCGGCGGCGATCGTGCGGTAGTCACTCTCGCGATTCCCGATTCAGCCTACGCCGCAAGTTCCGAATCGGGACTTCGGGCGTTTCTTTCGGTCAGCGACGGGATCACCACCGACACGATCAATCTTTCCCGCTCGGTCCGCAGGTCCGAGTCCGACCTTATCACCACCGAATCGAACGTCTGGCTCCCTATCTGCCCCACCGGCATGGTCCTGCGGCGCTCGATCGAGCCTCTGCTGGAACGGCTTCCCCATGGTGATTCCACTATTTACGATCAGAGGTACATGCGCCTCTATCGGTGGGTGGATTTTCGTGAAAACAGAGACAAAGAAGATAAATGGGTCGAATACGATCCGGAAGACGAAACCGTTCGTTCACTGTTCAGCCTCGAACCCGGAAGGATCTTCTGGCTTAAAACGCGCGACAATTCACCATTTCATCTGGATTCAGCTTTCACGCTGTCGCTCAAGGACACCTTTTCGATCGACCTGCCACCAGAACAATGGACCGATCTTGGCATGCCATACCGGTTCGGCATCCCGTTGGAAGAGATGCTCGCAGCTACAGGCGCACACGCGGACCGGCTGTTGATTTTCGAATGGAAAAAGGACGGGAAGTCGGGTCTTTATTATTCCGAACCTCTCTTCGTTCCCGGCATGCCCGACCATCAGGACCGTTCCACTGTAATGACCTGCCGTCCCAAAGGCGGTTACACTATTTTCAACCGGCATTCGGAAACGGTAACGCTGCGAATCCCCCCGGTACTTTCCTCGATGTCGAAACATCCCGGAAAAAGCCATCCGCACAGAACGTCCGATTGGAGCGTCCGTTTCATGGTGGATTCCGGTGACAGTGCTGCTGTTTCCCCCGTGTATTGCGGCTATGCAGGCGGTCTTGCAAAAGGCGCCCTGCCAGCTTCCCCCTCTTTCTCCGGTTTTCGTATCCATGTAATCGACCGGAAAACCGGAAAGAAATATGGTCATCATATCGACCGTGACGCTCGAAAAGGCTTTGCCAGGGAGCTGCTGATCAGCAACGGAACCCGAAAAAGACGGGGAATGCGTTTCAGTTGTGAGACTGTCGGCGCTTTTCCGGAACAGTTCCGGATTTACTGCCTTGATCCATCCACGGGAGCGGTCGACACCGGAGGTTCCCTTACGGTCGGTGCGGGTTCCGCTGTTTCCCGCTGGCTTATTGCCGGTGACGATACGTACTGCCGGACATTTCTATCGTCGGCTCCGCGAGCATATGCATTACATTCGGTCTACCCCAACCCCGCCCGTTCCAGTGTCATGATACGGTATACAGTTCCTCTTGGTGCCCATGAACGGCTCCATTTCACCATCTACAACATGTTGGGAAAACTGATATGGGAAAAACGATTAGGAGGCCTTCTGCCTGAGGGTCCCCACCTGGAGATCTGGGATGGCAGGGATACACGTCTGCAGACTGTGGGATCGGGAATGTACATTGTAAGGCTGAGGGTAATGGGGGAAAGCGGAAGGAAGGTCAAGCAATTCGAGCGGCAGCTCATGTACATCAGATGACTCCGGCGCGGAACGGATAGTCGACCGCTTCGGACGGGTATGCATCGGGGCGATGATGCCGAGGATGAAATTTGCAGCCGGTTGCAGCGAAAAAGGGATTTTTCGGGGTACGCTAAAGAGAGTGTCTTTACACTGCAGCGGAGTATATATTACAATATCATTTTCCGGAATGTGTTGTCGCTGTTCTTTCTACCTGCAACTTCCTGAGACTGGAATACCCGGTGCCCGGATCGATGAAAAAAATTCTCGACTGTTTTTTTCTCCTCAGGATTCCACTTCTCGCGCCGGTCTGGACGATCTTCATACTCGGCTGGATCACCGGGACACCCACTCTGTATCCGGGAGGGAGATATACTTCCCCGGTCGGAGCGGAAGCTTTCGACCAACTATGGATTCTCCTGACCGGATTCTCGCTGATTGTGGCATCGACATACGTCGTCAATCAGATCGTCGATATCGAAAGCGACCGTATCAACCGAAAGCTTTTCCTCCTGCCGCACGGTTTCGTCTCGGTGAGGACCGCCTGGGTCCTGGCGATTCTATGCGCATGTGCCGGATTCGCCATCTCCTTTCTCTACGATACGATTGTCGTTCTGATTTTCGCCCTCGGACTTTTGATCGGCTTTCTCTACAATCTCCCTCCCTTTTCATTGAAAAATCACGCCTGGGGAGGAGTTGCCGCCAATGTGCTGGGGCACGGATTCCTTACCTATATGGCCGGTTGGTACGCCGCGAAATATCCTTCTCAGCTCGCCCCGGGGATGCTCGCCCAGGGCTTCGTTTCATCGATCGCCCCTGCTTTGGCCAACGGGGCGGTCTTCCTCGCCACCACCATTCCCGATGAGGCAGGCGATCGTTCCACGGGTAAACGCACCTTCAGTGTGAGATACGGTGCCGGTTTCACCGCGCGTACCGCCGCGCTGATGTGCCTTGGAGCGGGTGTCAGTTCCTTTTTCATGGAATCCCATTTATGGGTAATGGCTGTGCCGACACTGATCAGCCTGATTTTTTTCTTTTATTTCGCTTATACTCTTAAAAAAGAGATCGCATTCCGTGCCTTCAAATGGCCTGTTTTTCTTCTTTCCGCATCTGTGGCGTTCTTTGTTCCCGAATACGGTGCACTGATTCTGGTGACCTTCTTCGGGAGTAAAATCTATTACAAATGGCGCTTCGGCATCGATTATCCGACGTTCAAGGCAAAATGAATTTGCGTTCCTGGGTACACGGCGTCTGCGATTCGATCATGGTGACGCGCCCTGTGGTTCTTATTCCAGTGTGGGGGTTTTGCGCACTGGGATTCAGGAGAGCGTCGGCGGGGTCCGGC
>CAZGVZ010000012.1:14700-20624 GCA_964529145.1 uncultured Fibrobacteraceae bacterium
CTCTTAACTTACGCGGATGTCCTGATATTCTCGCTCGCGGTTGCGGCTGTATACGTTATGAACCAGATCGCGGATATCGAGGTGGATAAAAAGAACGGAGGCATGCCGCTCATCGCACAGGGTGTCGTTTCAGTCCGGTCCGCGATCGTCATCGCTCTGCTGTGCGGTGGAGTCCCGCTCACCTACTTCCTGCTCCGCCGTAACCTGCCTATGATCTCGGGAGTTATGCTGACTGTCGTACTCGGTTACATCTACAGCTTCAAACCTTTTCGGCTCTCGGGACGTCCCTTCGCGGATTTCATCAGTAACGGCGCGGGCTACGGGCTCATAGCTTTCGGAGTGGGTTGGACTCTGGGAAACCGTACACCTTTCTCCTCCTGTTTTCTCATTGATGCGCTCCCCTATTTCCTGCTCATGTGCGCGGGTTCCATCAGTTCGACGCTTCCCGATTACGAGGCGGATAAAAGCGACCGGAAGCGTACTACTGCGGTAGTATGCGGCATAGGTAGAGCGCATGCGATCGCTTCGATACTTCTTGCGGGCGCGATTGTCGCGGGCTGGTATCGTCGCGACCTCCTCGCTTTAATCTGCGGTCTCGCATCCCTGCCCGTCTACACGCTTTTCTTCTGGAAAAGAACCCGTCTCGTCATGGAATCGACCTATAAAATCGGAGGTGCGTTCTGCATGGTCGCCTCTTTTTTCATACTTCCGCTCTTCATTCCCCTGTCATTAGTTGTTTTTTCCTGCACATGGCTGTATTTTCGTATCCGCCATGGAACTTCCTATCCTTCGCTCGTGCCGGTCCGGACTTCGTGAATCAACGCTTTTTTTGATCGTCCTTCACGCCCTGGCCTTCGGATTCAGAATAGATGACAGGATCGCCCCAACTGTGCAATTAACTGTCGACCATATAATAAACAACAAATACGACCGTGCGGTATCGCTCATCGACAGCGCAATGACCAGGGAAAAGGATCCGGTTCTGCCGGTACTCAAACTCGCGGCTCTGGGCATGCGTGATGTAGATTATGAAAAAATCGTGGATTCGACCTCTTTTTTCAATGCATTCGCCGGGGCGACGGTTTCCATCGATGCCTGGGAGAAGCTCCATGGAATCTCTTCCTACTCCCAGACACTCTCGGGAATGAGTCGAATCATACATCTCACGTTCTATCTCAAGCAAAAAAAATATGTTACATCGTTAAGAAAAGGATTTGACGCCCTCGATCAGCTGCGTGAAGCCCAGAAGATGGATTCCTCGAACCACGATGCGGACTTTTTCCTAGGTCTCTATGATTATGCACGGGCGGAACTCAAGTCGCGTTTATGGTGGATTCTGTTCTGGTACCCCGGAGACCGCCGCCAGGGAATTGAAAAGGTAACCAGGTGCGCAAACCATGGTTCCATAACCGATGAAGCGGCCAAGCTTTCGCTTTGTGACATCCTTCTCCAGGAAAAACGCCCCATGGATGCTAAAAAAATCATCGATGAGATGAAGGACAGGTATCCGGAAAGCCGGTTCGTCCTATGGGCCGAAGCGAAATATTTCGAGTCCCGCAAATGCTTTCTGAAGGCTGCGGATGTATATTCAATCCTGGCTTCCTCGTATGCGGAGACATCGTCACTCGGCGAGTACAACTATCTTTTCACGAGCGGACGGCGCGCACACATGCTTCTGAACGCGGAACGGTGCGAAGAGGCCAAAAAACTCTGTGATGATCTTTTACTCCATGAAAACATGGGGAGTTACAAAGAGATTAGAAAAGACCTTGAAAAAGTATCGGAGCGATGCCGTGATGGTACCGACCATTGATGAAAACGCCTGCGACCGTTGCGGAACATGCATCGGAGTGTGTCCTGGGAACGCGCTGCTTCTGACCGACCGGCTGTCCATCGATACCGCATTGTGCAATCAATGTGAAACTTGCGTGAAAATCTGCCCTATCGGCGCTTTGTCTATCCTGCCCATGAATGGCTGAATCTATGGAAGAAATGCACTTCGATATCGCTGTAATTGGAGCCGGGCCTGCCGGATCGATGGCTGCGATGCGTGCGGCCGGAGCAGGACGTTCGGTGGCGCTGATCGAAAGAAATGAAAAGCCCGGGTATCCGGTCCGATGCGGGGAAGGCATTGGGATGAGGAGTCTTACCGAGCACGCGGAACCGCGCCCCGAATGGATCCGGCTGCAGGTAGACGAATCGATGATGGTTTCCCCGAACGGGATGAAAATCAGAGTGTCCGACATCGCAAAAAGCGTCATTCTCGACAGGGAGAAGATGGACGGCGATCTTGCGAAAGAAGCCGTACGATCCGGGGCCAGGCTTTTCGTCAACAGTCCAGTCGTCGAAACAGGCCGTACATCCGACGGCGGATACTTCTGCAGGTGTCCCGAACTCACCGTGACCGCGGGAATTCTGATCATCGCCGATGGCGTTGAGTCCCGTGCCGCGCGTTTTCTGGGATGGAATACCCGCCTCTCTCCGGACGATATCGAGAGTTGCGCGTTCACCCGTGTTGCATCTCCGCTCATCGACCTGAAGAGCTGTCAATTTCACGTGGGATCCTCCGTTGCTCCCGGAGGCTACGCGTGGATCTTTCCAAGGGGAAAAGGCGAGGCCAACGTCGGCCTCGGGATCAGCGGAGCTCATTGCGGTCCAGGAAAGCCCAGGGAGATGCTCATCCGGTTCATCGAAAGGGAAATTCCCGGAGGGCGATACAGTACCATTCACTGCGGAGGAGTTCCCGTTTCCCGTTACGTCCGCCCGCTGGTCAGGGAAGGCGCAATGCTTGTCGGCGATGCCGCACGCCAGGTGAATTGCATAAGCGGTGCGGGAATAGCCTACGCGCTCTTTTCGGGAACAATGGCCGGAGAATCCGCGGTATCCGCTTTCAATCACGGAAAAATCGATTTTTCCGCCCTGCGCACCTATGAGAAACGATGGATTCAACGTTACGGAAAGCAACAGGAACGCTCTTTTGCGCTCAAAGAGTTTGTCTCCCTTCATGCGGATGATGCGTTTCTGAACCGTGTCGCCGGAACCCTGGCTCGCAAACGCGGCAAAAAGTTGCGCTATCTCACGATCTTTCTTGCGACATTTTCACGTCACCCTGTCCTGATGTTGAAAGCATTCAAGCTGTTCCGGTAAAAACCGCTTACCTGCCCCTGGACCAGTGCCCCTCCCGCTTCCCTCTCTCAGGGAGGCCTTTGCACGTGGAAGAATGGTTTTGACTTCACTCTCCCTGGATGATATACTTGATTCGTGTTTTCCAGGGAGGCTGCTGTCAGTGAAATTCATCCATCATTTGGTTGAAATCAATAACTTGCCGACTCTACCGGAGATTGTCCTGCGTATTCAGGAATTGATCATGTCCGAAGAAGGCAATGCGACGCTCCTGGCGAGGATAATTGAACAGGATCCTTCGCTTACCGCCAAGATTCTCAAGGTCGCCAACTCCTCTTTCTATTGCGGCACAAACGGGAAGGTGTCCTCCATCAATCTGGCGATAACCCGCATCGGGTTCAACGAGATCGGGCACATCGCCCTTGCAGTCAATCTGATCCGGCAATTTTCGCATAAATCAAACGTGCTCGATTACAAGAAGTTCTGGAAACATGCGCTCACGTCCGCCTGCCTCTGCAGGAAAATGGCTGAGAGCGATACAAAAGGACGTTTTTCGGTGTCCGACCAGCATACGCTCTTTCTTGCCGGATTGCTGCACGATATCGGCATTCTGCTGTATGACCAGTTCTTTCATAAGGAGTTCGAAAGGATTATCGAGCACGCGGTCCGTAAGGAGATTCCCTTTCTTGTGGCTGAACAGGAGACTGTGCCCGCGGAAATGCACGGAATTCTGGGAAGCTCACTGCTAGATCTCTGGAAGATCGATCGTACGATCGTTGCCGCCGTCCATTTCCACCACGCTCCGGACAAGGCCTCCGAGAATTACAGAGTTTTCTCGAGCGTCACCTACCTGGCCGAATTGTTTCTGTGCAACAACGTGCTGGGATCCTTCGAGGGTACGATGGAGCCGAGGGGTCAGAACGCTCTCGAGTACCTGGAGTTTTCTCACGATATGATGATCGATCTGCTGCAAAGGGCTCAGCAGGAGGTCGATGCCTCGGAACTGGCTTTGGCTATGGAAAACGATCAGAATCTGTCGCATTTGAAGGCGATCTAACGGAAAACGGAGCGAACCGTACATGGATGTATCGTACATCAACCCCTTCATCATCGAAACACAGCACTGTTTTTCAACCATGATGCATATCGAGGTCCATCCGGGAGAACCCTTTCTGAAACGGGTGCCCTATCCCACCTGCGACATTTCGGGTGTCATAGGCCTCTCGGGAGATGCCCAGGGATCGGTAGCGCTGAGTTTCCCACATACCGTAGCGATGAACCTGGTGAGAACGATGCTCGACAGTCCAGACGATCTGAGCGAAGCCGAGCTGATTGACGGAATAGGCGAGATCGCCAATATCATCGCCGGAAACGCGAAAAAGCACCTGACCGGATTCCGGCTCTCGATATCGCTTCCCAACGTGATCATCGGGAAAAAGCACGTTCTGGCCGGAATCAGCGGCGCCCCCACTATCGTAGTACCGTTTGCCGGTGATTATGGCTGTTTCGTCATGGAAATATCCCTTAAAACGAAATAACGGAGGTCAGCTGTATGAAGATTCTGCTAGTCGATGATTCGGCCACCATGCGCCGGATTCAGAAAACCCAGATAGGCGGTCTGGGGATTACGGATGTTCTTGAAGCGAGTGACGGGAGCCAGGCACTGGCGGTGCTCAAGGAAAACATGCCGATCGATGTCATCCTTCTCGACTGGAACATGCCGGTCATGGATGGCTTCACTTTTCTTAAAAAAGTGCGCGAGAATCAGACATTTAAATCCGTTAAAATAATCATGTGCACTTCCGAATCGGAAAAGACGCGCGTGGTGGAAGCGCTTAAGGCAGGGGCGAACAACTATCTTGTCAAACCGTTCACCCCTGAAGCGCTGAAGGAGAAACTCAACATCTGATCCGGCCCGGTCCCGGTTCCATCTTCGCCGGCCGGCTGAGCAGGCGGTGATGCGCGCTTCACATCTCGATCCCCTTCCTTGCCGCGATGCCGTGGTGAAAATAGTGCTTTACCTCCGCCATTTCCGTCACCAGATCCGCGGCATCTATCAGGATTTCGGGAGCGTTCCGGCCCGTCAGCACCATTTCAACGTTCATGGGGCGCTCGTGAATCAGATCGAGCACTTCTCCGGTCTTCAGCAGTCCCATAGTCAGCGCGACGATTATTTCGTCCAGGATCACCAGATCGAATTCATTGCGCGCCATCATCACGGCCACTTCGTCGAGTCCTTTTCGCGCGGCATGATAATCCTCCGGTTTCGGACTGTCTTCCAGAAAACGGCCGGATCCGAAACAGCGGACCGTGATGTGCTTGCCCAGGTTCGCCAGGATGCGGTGTTCGCTGAATCGGGCCTGTTTGAGAAACTGAGCGAAAAGAACTTTCTTCCCCGCCCCTGCCGCACGTATCGCAAGTCCTATCGCCGCGGTGGTCTTGCCCTTGCCTTTGCCGGTGTAAATGTGAAGGTAACCTTTTCGCATAGGGAACATCCTTCCTATCGTACGCAGAAAAAAGCGCTGCACCCCACAAGAAGAAAAGAGAGTTCGCTAATCTCGTTCACCGCTCCGAGACAATCTCCGGTAACGCCGTCGATTCTTTCCATGCAGTACAGCAGAAAGAGCAGTGGAGCCACGAGTGAAATGCACAGCACGGCTCCGAGGGGAAAGGCACCAAGGAAAAGGAGCACTCCCCCCAGCGCAAGCGTCGATGCAATCAGCAGAGAGGGAGAGAACCGGTTGACGAAAAACGGTTTCGCGGTCCCTTCCCCCGGACGCGCGTAAGGAAAAAAAGCACAT
>CAZGVZ010000013.1:0-924 GCA_964529145.1 uncultured Fibrobacteraceae bacterium
ACCGGTGCTTTTGAGTGCCGGGTCGTCGTTTCCGACGGCTTTCTCTCGGACACCGCGTATGTTTTCTGGAACGTCATTCCGGGCCCGGATCTGAACGACGATACGGTTCGGATCCGTAAAGACGAACCGGTGACGATCGATGTGCTTGAAAATGACGTGGCGCGGGAAAAGGCGGCCGTGGCTTCGGTGACCGGCGGTACTTTGGGCGAAGCCCTGATCGAGGAGAACCGGGTTATTTACACTCCCTGTCCAGGCTGCTATGGAGTCGATTCCCTGAGGTACAGTGTCGACGGGGCTGAGGCAACGGTGTACGTGATCATCGTATCTCCGGTCCTGGTCATCAGAACTGACAGGTGCACGATACCTGAAAACGGAACGATCGACATCGCAGTACTCGAAAATGATTCGATATCCTACGGTTCGATGCGGCTGGGTGCAGTCGACGGGCAGACGCTCGGGTCCGTACAGGTGCACGGAGATACAGTGCGGTTCACGGCGGACAGCGGAAAAGCCGGCGTCGATACGCTGGTCTACCGTATAAACGATGAGAACGATTCCGGGCTGATCTTAGTCACGATCGTGGAAATCCGGTTTTTTATCGCTGATGACAGCGCGTCGGTCGTGGCGAACGGTACCCGTAGCATAGCGGTACTCGACAACGACTCCGTATCATGGGGATTTGTCGAGCTCTCGTCGGTGAAGGGAGGAACAAGAGGAAGCGCGGTTGTGGACAATGGAATGGTCGTCTATGCCGCGGACAGCGGTATGACCGGCCCGGACACGCTCATTTATTTTGTCGATGGCGGCATTGATTCCGGCCGGGTGTTTCTCTCGATACTTCCCATAACTATCCTTGCCCGCTCCGACAGTTTCACCATCGATGAGGACGCTCCGGCAACGTTGTTAGACGTTCTGGCGAACGAT
>CAZGVZ010000013.1:934-3157 GCA_964529145.1 uncultured Fibrobacteraceae bacterium
TGAGTTTGACATCGGTGACAGGAAGCCTGCTCGGAGTCTCCGAAATAGTGGACGGAAAGGTCGTCTATACTCCCGGTCGTGACCTGAACGGCGCTGACACGCTGCGCTATACCGTAAACGACGCGGCTGAAGGCATGCTTGTGGTCACGGTAAGGCCGGCCAACGATTCCCCGTTCGCACGGGACACGGCGGTGGCGGTGCCCGAAGACAGTATGATTTCAATTCCGCTTCCGGGAAGCGATATCGATGGGAATCCGTTGAAATCGGCTATTTTACGTCAAGCGATCCACGGCAGAGTGACGGTTCAGGACGATTCATCTCCGGTGGTATCTTATCGGCCTGATACCGACTTCTGCGGTTCCGACAGTTTTCTCTTTGTCGTCCGGGACCTGGAATCGGAGAGTGGTCCGGCAATGGTGAGAGTGGCCGTGCGGTGCCGTAACGACGCGCCGAGAGTAGTCATCAACAACGGGCTCACGATGGATGAGGGCGGGAGTGCGCCGGTTACCGGCAGCCGGTTCAATTCCGCCGATGCCGACAACCCCGTCACGGAACTCAGTGTGACCATCACGGGTCTGCCGGTGAACGGAGAACTCAGAAAATCGGGAACCGCGGTAGACAGAGGCGAAACGTTCCCTCTCGATAATTTCATCTCCGGCACTTTAGCATATGCGCACGACGGTTCCGAAACATCCGCAGATTCTCTCTCAGTTTCGGTATCCGACGGCGACCGTTCGGTGGAGGCCACTATAAGGGTCACCATCATGCCGGTCAACGATCCTCCGGCATTCTCGAAAAACGTATCCTCGATGAAAAGCGCCTGCGGTCTCGGAAACTGCTTCAGGGATACGGTGGACGTGACGGACAGCGAAGGCAATTTCGCAGCCATGACAATGGAGGTTACACCACCATCCATGAAGCATACCCTCTCTTCGAGCGGGAAGCTCGTCCTGGATTGGTGCGTGGACAACAGGTCACATCAAATAGGAGAGGAGGTTCCGATTGAAATAACGATCAGGGACGGCGCGGAACGCGCCGACCTGAAGTGGTCGGTTACCGTAGGAAGGCATGTGTGGACTAAAGTGGCGGAGGATGTGAAGAGCTACGGTGTCTTTGCAGCTGTGGATTCGTTTGTGATGTTCAATGTGGACGTGCCGGTTACGAATATTGTCCTGGTAAAGAAAAAAGACCTGAAAATCAGCAATCAATGGATTGATTTTTTGACAATTCCAAGAGGGGCGGGGCCAGGTAGAATAGAACAAATCCTGGTAAAAAATGGTCATTTTTATATATGCCAAGGAGAAATAAGACGGTATGAATTATCAACAGGGTTCTTCAAAGATTCTACAATTCCTGATTCTACCTATTTTTCATATACACATATAGATGACAATGGTGATTCATATGGAATCGGGGCTTCAGGTCCATATAACTCCGTATTTTTTAAAAACGGCATTGAAGGTTTTCTGGGTCATTCAGAAAGAAATTATTTCGGAATAGCGGTCTTTAACAACCTTACTTTTTCGTTAAGTAGAGAATACGATGGGAATGGAGTAGAAACAGGGAGTTACTTTGATCGATGGAATCAATTATGCTGGAATAACTCTATTCAGTGTCAAAATATGAGAACTCAATTAAGATCAGGAGCTTATGGTTTTTATTATGACGGAAATGATGGTGATACTATTTATGTGACAGGGTATTATGACTGGATTTGTAGAATACCAAATAGTAATTCGAATAATATCATAATCGAAGATCTATCCATTGCAAGCCAGAAAAAACCTTCCATGGTTGCGATGATCGACGGCTTGACGGGTTTCCTCGTTGATTCAACTGGTTCTTTGTTTTTTTCGAATGATGGATTTGCCACTTTTATCCCAGAAGAAATAGAACCATTTGTTTCAGCACAATATTTATTTGTTTCATCCGATAAAAAGGCATTTTTCATCTTATCAAAGCAAGACATGAATTATTGCCGGAGCATTTATCGGTATTAACAACGAGAAGTCTTAGTCTTTAAGCTGCCTAAGTGAAGTAATCGAAAAGAAATAATTGGACCACTAATTGCTTCTCCTCGTCCCAATTGAACCTCATGGCCAACCATTCATTATCTGCTTATCTCAAATTGTTCGACAATCGCTTATTAACGCAATATTTATAGTATTCGACATTCAAGAATTTCCACTCTTCTTTTAGCGGGCATCATAAATGTGTTCAAGA
>CAZGVZ010000013.1:3167-11519 GCA_964529145.1 uncultured Fibrobacteraceae bacterium
TTCGTTTCCTTAGTTGTTCTCTATGGTGATACAAATAAATCGCCTCCGATGAACTCTTCTTATAGTTGTTTCTACTAAGAATTCTAAATATTTCAATATATAAGGATAGTTTATGCGATTAATTAAAACGATTTGCGTTCTTTTTTTAATCTTACATACCTCGTGGGCCGGATTCGATCCTTCCCGTTTCAATTTTGGAGCGGATTGGGATTTCCTTTCCAAGAATCTGAGTGGCAGTGTCGCTGACGGAATCGACTATGCGACAATATGGCTGAATGACCCATCGTTCAATCAATACTGGCATGGGGATATGCTTAAGTTCTGCAGGGATAAGGGGAAAACACCGGTGTTTTATGCATATATAATTGCAAAGTCTTCCGGGCTTGGAGATTGTGATGTTAATGGAGGCCTTTGTCATAAGGGTGCAGAGTATCTCAGGAATAATTTCAATGCGATCAAAGGTAAATATGAGGATTACGCTCAGAAAACCTCCAGTGTATATGGAACATCTAAACCTATAATCTGGCTCATGGAGCCAGATTATTTCCAATACTTCTCCGATGGTCGGCAATCTGTGAAATTATCATATCAGGATGCTGCAACCTATATGAATGAGATGATCGCTTGTGTGAAAAAACATCTTCCCAACGCTCTTTTTTCGCTTGATATCTCTCCATGGAACAATGACCAGTCTTCATGGATCAATTCCTTCGACAAGTCCAAATTCTCCTTTATGCACACCAGCGGCGGCAGAACGGAAGCCGGTGGAGACCGTATCAGATACGACAACAACAATAATGTCACCTGGGCCAGTGTTAATCAGATATCAGGTAAATGTATCATTGCCGACGATGGCTACGGGCAAGGTGGAGGTTCGACAGGGCACGATCCAACATGGGACGATTTAAATAATATAAAAAATCGCATCAATAACGGTGTAGCGGCAATTACCCAGAAATCTCCGAGAACTGATTGGGGCAACACAATCAACTCTCTCAAATCCTCCCTGAGCGGAAATCCTACGAAATGCACCGGGGTTGTCTTCAAGATCGCCTACTCCCTCACGGTGAACGCAGGCGAGGGAGGAACCGTGGAAAAGTCACCCGATGCCTCGGCCTACGATTCAGGTACGACCGTGACCCTGACCGCCAAACCCGCCAATGGTTACAAGTTCATCGGCTGGTCTGGAGACGCTACCGGCAGCAATGCCTCGATTTCCGTGAAGATGGACAGGGATAAGGAGATCTCCGCGGAATTTTTCAAAGACAATGGAAAACCGATCTATACCCTTACGATCACGACAACCGGATCGGGGGTCGTGATCGTGGATCCCCAGCAGACCTATTACGATTCCGGCACCGTGGTCACGCTCTCCATAGGGCTCGTGGGCGATGGAACGTTCACCGGGTGGGGCGGGGCGCTCTCGGGTTCAGATCCCGCTGCGGTTCTCACAATGAACGGTAACAAGACGGTCACCGCATCGTTCACCGGATCCGATGTGGAACCATCTGTGAACCTGGTGACGAACGGCGATTTCGCGGACGGCGAAACCGGATGGAGCTTCGGTGCATACGAAAACGGAAAAGCGACCGGTGCGATCGAGGGAGGCCTGTTCAAAATCGCCACGCAGAGCGCTGGAACCGAGGACTGGCATATCCAGCTGATGCAGGACGGCATTTCGCTGGTGAAGGGGGAACGCGTCCGCGCAGACGGACGCGACGATCATAGTCAACGTTGGGATGGAGGGCGAGCCCTACACGAGCTATTCGGGAAACAAGAAAATCCAGCTTACGAACCAAAAACAGCCGTACACCATAAGTTTCAACATGAAGCAGGATTCCGACAGCAATACACGTCTGGAATTCAATGCAGGCAAGTGCGGGGCCTCATGGCAGATCGACAATATCAAACTGGTAAAGGATATTCCGATCGGGGTACGCCGGGAATCTCCGTTCTTCCCGGGAAAAGATTGCGTTTCTCCTGCTACCCGCGGCGGCGAACGCGTATCGGTTTCACTGTATGATCATGCCGGAAGACTGGTCCGGCAAGTCTCCGGCGGTCACTCCATACTTGACCAAAGACTACCGGTTCAACGCAAGGGCAGCTACATCGCCGTGATCCGTTCCGGTAAGAGCACGTCGGTACGGAGGATCATTTCGCTGGGCCGTTGAGATTTCCGCTAAACGGCACGGCGGAATCCGTCTGGTATGACAGGCGGTTCACATAACTTGCGGGTTCCTGCTCACCGGTCAGGTTTCCCCGAAAAGGAAGTTCCGAAGTTCCCTGCGATGATGAAGGTGACATATCCATTCGGTGAATGGCTTATGGCGAGCGCTGCAAAAACGCTCGACACACTTCCCGGATCTCTCTGTATTTTTTTCTGCCATCCTCACTCGACATCTTCCCTCTTTTGAAAGAATCGCTCAATACGGTCAAAACAATCTGCGATTGATCGGACGTCGCAACCCGAGATGCGTCTTCCTAGTGGAACTGGTGTTCAACGCTTATTCCTCAGATGGCACACGTAAAATCTGTGTAACCTCATTTTCAGAGTATTTTTAATAGAGTTGATGGCAACGAATCAAAGACAAGAAGAGATGGATTTATTTCAAGCATTTTGAACCGAGTTTAATTAAATTACTAGTAAGTTTTTGTTAAATGTACCGCTGAGGTGCGCAATTCTTTCGAGGTGGATTGTGTTCAATTCGCGGTGCGACAAATGGTTCATACACTTCAAGAGTGTGCCTTCGAACAAGTCTATCGGATCTGATTTCGCGCTTTTGCCGGAGTTGCATGAATACCGGACATAAGAGAGCGAATGAGGTGCTTTGAACCGAAACAGCAGCCTGCAGCTTGTGAACAAGGTACAATGCCGGAATAAGTATGGATTATTTCCGCATCTGATCTCTCTACCAACAAAGATGCCATTCAGCCCTTTTCAATACTCGAAGGAGGATGTAGTATGAAACCCCTCGGACGGTTTTATCGTTTAAACTGCATGGTGCCGCTTGTCCTCACCATGCTTATCTGCGGGAGCGGTACCGCGGTCCCGTTGCGCCTCGATCTATACGATGCCGCGAACAACCATCTGATGTACGCGATATTCCACTACGACGGTACCGGTCGCAACAACGGCAGGTCGGTGTTCATGGCCGACAGCACCTTCGTGCGCAGGGCTGTCATCAAGTACGACGAGCAGGGAAGGCGCCAGTACGAGATCTCCTACAATTTCAACGACGACGAGGTGTACACGATCAACTACCAGCACGGAGCCGGTGTCACCAGTTTCGGCATCACCGACTATTTCGACATGGATTTCGTGGGGGGGATGGTCACTTACACGAGCGGCGCAGCGGATCAGGTTAAGTACGATCTTTTCTATCAGGATCAGACGACCGCGACAAGTATGACATACGAGAAGGACGGCCAGGGAAACCTGACGAAGGTGACCGTCACGGACCCGACCGACCCCACATCGTCCTATGTGGGCGTGTTCACCCACGGTGAAGTCGGTGTATCACAGCCTGAAGTGCGTTCCGCGGCGGCGAAGGGGTCTCAGGCGGTCGTGAGGGCGCGGGGCGGATCGGTGATCGAGGTGAGCTTCGAGCTTCCCGGCGCCGGGGATGTGCGGTGCGAGCTCATGAGTCTTTCAGGCCGCAGGGCAGGGGTACTTTTCAGCGGAAAGCTGGCGCAGGGGCCGCATACGCGCAGTTTTCGTCTTGACGGCGGAGCGGCGGCGGTGGCGAGCGGCGTGTATCTGCTCGATGTGTCGGTCAACGGGGTGACGGTTTCGCGGAGCAGGTACCTGCATCAGCGGAATGTGAACGCGGGAGGTGTTCGATGAACGGAAAAACATTCATGAAGTTGGCGATGGCGGTGACTCTCGCCGCTGCGGCGGGCGTATTCGGGCAGGCCAACCCTGTGGAGGCGATCGCGCCGCCGAGCGCGATTTTCGAGATGCTCGCGCTCAACAAGGATCTTCCGACGCAGAAGAAGCCCAAGTGGCGTTCGGTGACGGCTCTCGTTCCCTCTCCCGACCAGACGAAGATCTACATCTGCGAGCAGTCGGCCAAGCGGATCACGGTTTTCGACCTGGGTACAAGCGACTATTCACAGAAGATTCTGCTTCCCAACGAGGTGACCGGTTGCGCGGTTTCCAAGGACGGGACGAAGCTCTACGCGACGTGCGGATCGGAGATCTGGCCAAGCGGCGTGGTGTGCGAGGTCGACGCTGCGAGCAGGACGATACTGCGGAAGTTTCCGGTGGGCCACTATCCCCGCTCCCCGGTGCTGACTCCCGACGGGACCACGCTGTACGTGTGCAACATGTTCAGCAACAACCTCTCGAAGATCGATCTGGCGAGCGGAACGGGCAGCATCATAAAGGTGGTGCGTGAGCCCTACTCGATGGACATCACTCCCGACGGCACCACGCTGGTGGTCGGCAATTCGCTTCCCGACGACCGTTCCACGGACACCAATTTCGTTTCCTGCAAGATTTCCATCATAGATGTCGCCACCGGGAAGATCACCGGCGACATACGTCTTACCCGGGGGAGCCATTCGGTGTTCGGGCTCACGATCTCCCCGGACGGCAAATACGCCTTCGCGACCCATCTGATCGGTAAATTCAACATGGTGGGCACCACGGTGGAAAAGGGATGGCTGCACACAAACAATATCGCGATGATCGACATCGCGCAGAAGAAGTTCGTGAACGACATCTGCCTCGACCTTTCGTCGATGGGCATGGGGAATCCGTGGGGTATCGAGTGCGTGGAGACGCTCGACGAGGAGAAGCAGTTCATGGTGATTGCCCATGCGGGCAGCAACCAGCTTTCGATCATCCATCTTCCCACGATGATCAAGATGGTGCTGGACAGTACGGCCCTGGGGATCGATCTCCAGAAGAACTTCACCACCCTTCTTGACTGCCGCCGCAACGTTCCGGTCATCTCCAAGGGTCCGCGCGCCGTTGCGATCGTGGGCGAGCACGTCTACACCACGGGATTTTTCGACGACCAGGAAGCGAAGATGGAGAAGTTCAAGATCGCGCTCAACACGACCCGCCCTGTGGCCAGCGTACAAATCGGCACGCCCCGGCCCTGGACCGCGGAGCGCAACGGGGAAAGCAACTACTACGACGCGTCGCTCTGTTTCCAAAAGTGGCAGTCGTGCCATTCGTGCCATCCGCTGACCCGTCCCGACGCACTCAACTGGATCCTGGGCGGCGGTACGGTGATTGCGCCTAAGAACGCCAAGAACATGCTTTTCGCGTGGTGGAACTCTCCGACCAACTGGGCGGGGAAAAGGCTTCATGCGTACAACGGAATCAGGGCGGGAATCGAGCTCGAGCTCTTCCGCACCGCGACGCAGGAGCTGGCGGTTCCTTTGGACACCTTTTTCATGTACCTCAAACCGATGCCGAGCCCCAACCTCGTGAAGGGACGGCTGTCGGAGACGGCCCAGAGAGGGAAAGCGATCTATTATGACAAGGACAAGGTGGACTGCGCGGTCTGCCACCCCGCGCCGAAGTTCACCGACAACAAGGCGTGGAACACTACGCTTCCCGACCCCTACGACGCGAACAATCTCTGGATAACGCCGCACCTCTACGAAGCGTGGCGAACCGGGCCGTACGGTCACCTGGGAATGTACTGGGGAATGGACGAGATCCTGTCGCATACGGGCCACAGCAACGCATACTTGAAGCTCTCGCAACAGGAAATGGACGACCTGGTCAGTTATGTGCTGTCGCTATAGGCCGGAACCGGGTTATGAAGAACATCAACAATTCAGACCCCCACGGAATGTGCGTCGCGACAGGCCGCATTCCGTGCCCAGCGGCGAATTGAGACGGAAATCGTGATCAATATTTTCGAATACGCCGACTACCGTCAGTATCTCCGGGATCTCTTTGACGAAAAAAAACGGAGGAGTCCTGCCTTTTCCCACAGGGTTCTTGCACGACAACTGGGGCTTTCCACTTCCAATTACATCATGCTCATCATGCAGGGTAAACGCAACCTCAATACGGACCTTAGATACAAAATTTCTACGGTTTTCAAACATGGTACCAGGGAGGCCGAATATTTCGAGCACCTGGTCAATTTCGGTCATGCCAAGACGGATTCGGAAAAAAGTTACCATTTCGCGCATATGCTTTCCATGCGAAAATCGCTCAAACTTGAGGTGCTTCGGGATTCCCATTATGAATACCTGAGCACCTGGTATAATCCCGTAATACGCGAACTGGTCACTGATCCCGAATGGAATGGCGATTTCCAGGTACTCGCCAAAGCGGTGCGCCCCCAGATTACAGCTGCGCAGGCAAAAAAATCGGTAAAATTACTCCTGAAATGCGGATTGATTTCTCTCGAAAACGGAAAGTACGTACAGTCATCTCCGGTGGTATCTACCGAAAAAGGTATCGTTTCAATGGCAATCACCGGATTTCATCGGGAGATGAGTAAACGGGCATTCGAAATACTTGATTCTACTGATCGTGAAAACCGCAGCATCACCGGATGCACTCTACATATTTCCCGCGCCTCATTCGAGGCTATCAGGGAAGAACTGGCGCAATGCCGTTCCAAAATCCTGGCGATAGCTCAGGCTGATGACGAGGCAGACAGAGTATTCCACCTCAATCTGCAGCTTTTCCCGGTTTCAACGCCGATGGAAAAAGAGGAAAAGCGTACAAATGAAATACCGGATCAATTCAATGCAACTATCAAACACCATTCGAGGGGTGCATGATGCTGCTGCAATTCAGATTTCTCATTTTTCTTTCCGCAGCGGCGGCATGCATGCAACTGCTCGGGTGCCAGGGAGGCGGGACCGATTGCGGAGAGGGGTTTATCGCAGGTACGTTATTTACCGACGGGGGCGCAAAAACGGCTTCCAACGCGAGCGTACGAATTCTCAAGTATGCCGATCCCAATTCCGCGGTCGGCGCACTATCCAAAAATCACAAGGAAAGCAGGGAGTTTTCATTTTCCACGAACGCACGCGGCGAAATCTTCATTCCCGCATCCCAATCACCGGGCGATGGCTGGTATGTGGTATTCGGCGGCCTGGGACAATTGAAATCGATGAAGGATTCCGTGTACTTTGAAGACGGTACTTGCGAATACTTTCTGGACACGCTTCAGGAAAGCGGTTCATTGACCGGCAGGGTCAAGGAACTTTTGGAAGAGAAAAATCATGGCTCCACTTACGTTTATGTGCTCAACACCTACCCTGTAGGGCTCTATCAGGTCGACGACTCGGGCACGTTCACCTTGTCCGATTTCGCTCCCGGACGCTATTATATCAGGGTTGACACCAAATATGACCAGTACAAATGCTACGATACGGTAATCACCATCCGTGCAGGATATCACGATACGATTCCAGAACCGATCGTGCTCATTACCGGTTTGCCGGTTACCGGTTTCAAAGAAACCGTCGATCGTTACATGCGCTGCGTTACCTTCTCCTGGAACCGGATAGATCCGGCACTGTTCGGCGGATACCTGCTGAGGACCTATGAGCGGGGGGAATCCGGTTTGAACGAGCTTGACCGGCCAATGCTCTACGACACTTCGGTCTCCCTGTATATAAAGGAATACATTCAGGCAAAGGTGCGGACTGTCGATCCTGCCGGGGAATTCACTGCCACATTGACCGTCAAACCGGAAAACGTCGTCTCGATCAAAACGATCGTACCCGAAAGGGATTCAATCCGAGCCATCGGATGGGCAATCGCCAATGACAGGTTCTGGATCCTCGAGACCAGCAGGTACGATTCGCGCAACGCATACCTTTCCGTCTACGACAGGGAAGGCAGGTGGGAGGCGGACCATTCGCTCACCGGCAAAATCAGCGAACCTCTGGCGATCGCTTCATATGGAGATTCCCTTTTCGTCCTTGAGAAGAAGCCTGACGAAGTCATATTGGTGCCCCGGGACAGCGGCTACATCACCGTCAGTATTCCCAACGATACGATTTGTTTTCGAAAACTCGGTATCGCCGATTCGGTTTCCTGCGCGATGAGCTTCAATCTTCCCAGTAATTTCGGTAACGGATTCAATCTCGAGATCGGATCCGGGGGGAATATATTCATAAGTCAGTACATGACCGTTCATGTCATTTCCCCTGAAGGCAGGATCCTGTTCCGTCAAGACCACGTCTGTTCGCATTTCGCGCTTACCGACTCCTGCCTTTTTACCATGTCGCAGCAAAGCCCCGAACTTCCTCAGGAAATGACGGAAAGGCGACGGGAGCTTGAAAGTCTCATCGACAGCCTGATCATGCTGCATGACACCCTTCAATCCGCGCAGATCAGGCTTGAGATCGAACAGGCGCAAA
>CAZGVZ010000013.1:11529-20475 GCA_964529145.1 uncultured Fibrobacteraceae bacterium
AGATCACTGGACAGCCTCTCAAGGGCCGAGTCGGTTCAACCTCCGAAAAAAGTGTCGCGATTCGCCCTGGGATCGGACGGCCGTCTCGAACCGACCGGTCATTTCGTTTACGACAAGTATAATATTATTTTGGATTCCCCCAGGCTTTTCGCAGCTAACAACGGCGGGACCCTGTGCTGCCTGACGGACATGAGCCTTTTCGTCTTTTTCGAGGAAAAAAAGCTTTTAGCCGAACCGCAACGCAAACCGCTCCGTCTTTATGTGGAAGGTGGCCCGGGCATTGTCGACCTGATTCTTTCCGAACAAGACATCCTCCATATCCTCTATGAACGCGGAAGGATCGACGTTGTCGATCTCAAGGGCTCATCCTACAGCCCGTAATCCCGTTCGGCTTTCGCGCTTTTCGGTTCACCCGAAGTAAACGGCAGACGGATCCCGTTCGATCTGCCGTTTTCCTTTATCATGCTCAAAGATATTAATAGGTTCATAATTGACAGTACAAAACCGGAAGATTGAATACAGAGACATGAATAGTTGCGAATAACTGTCGGGTTCCGGAATACCTGCAATTTTACGCGATATAATCTTTAGCTCTGTATAATATGAAAAACGCTGAAGGCGCGAAGCATGCCGGCCCGGAATGAAGGTCCGGGTATTGGAAAAACACGAAGTCTCTCAAGCCATCGAAAGGGCGGAGTATATTGGTGCGATCATTATCGAAAATAATCCTGCACCCTGTTTTCAGCATCAGGGGCCCTGCCGGATTCACCCTTCCCGAATTCGGTTCGGATCGTTACGCGCGTATATGGCCGGGATCTGTTCAACTGTATTAAATAAGTCATGTATATGGCGGTCCGGATAAAATTCAAACTGAACACTACCGGGCCCTCCGGGCCTCTACCTTGCCCCAAAGAGCTTCGTTGAACTATTTTTATTCGAATTTCCTGGAGGACTAGGATAACGGTAATCCAGCGGTCTTGAAAACCGCCGGCCTTGCGGCCTTGGGGGTTCGAATCCCTCGTCCTCCGATACTCATTTTCGGGATTTTCTTGCATACGAGCAAGGGAGTCCCTTTTTTTGTTATATCCCTCTAAAAACAGTAACTTACAAGGCATCATCGCTCGGCCGGTATATGCCACACGATGCCGTTCCCCACCCGTTATGTCAGTTATTCATGGCCAAATTGTGTCCAAATTTTGGTATGTTTTTTTACAACTGGCAATAAACACCTGGGAGGCTGTATGGCATTCAGAGAAAAGATTGGTAAATACTATTATGTCCGGTATAAAGATGAGTCCGGAAAGTGGAAGAGGAAGTCCTGTGGAAGAAAGGCTACACGGATGGATGCGGATTATCTGGTTAAAGAGTATTCAGCCAGAGAGCTGAACTACCACCATAAAAAGCCTGTTCGAATGGTGGAAACCGATCTGATCAAGGGAATCGAGAAGTTTCAGAAGGAAGAGCTGCCGCGATGGAAGATCGGGATCGAAAAACAGGAATCGTCAATCCGTCGGGAACAATCGGCTCTGGATAATGTAATCGAATATCTTCAGGATCATGGAATGAAGAAATTTAAAAGTTTCGACCGCATGGTAGCTCAAGAGTATCTGGATTATCGGAGGGATAAAGGGATGTCACCAAGAACGGTCAAGGAGGAGCGACGGCTTTTAAACAATTTCTTCATCTGGGCGATGGAAATGCATTTTTGCTCGGAAAATCCGATGGTGAAATCGGTCGCACCAAAGAGTATTAAAAAAAAGCCAAGGTACTTCTCATTTAAGGAACTGGCATTAATCTTCAGTTTGGCAAAGGAACCATATCGAACAATCTTTCGGTTCC
This sequence comes from uncultured Fibrobacteraceae bacterium, assembly GCA_964529145.1. Lineage (GTDB taxonomy): Bacteria > Fibrobacterota > Chitinivibrionia > Chitinivibrionales > Chitinispirillaceae > JAFGNB01. The sequence goes on from CAZGVZ010000013.1 coordinate 13,369, forward strand.
TATTTCTGACCGGTTTGCGTATCGGCGAATTGTCGAATCTGATCTGGACTGACTGGGACAGTGAAAATCAGATACTCAAGATACGGGTAGTAGCGGCGAATAAAAAGAAAAGAACGCCGGGAAATAAAACCAAGCGGGAAGAGTTCATCCCTTTAAATGAGGATGCTATTGCGGTTCTTGAGTCTCGACGGGCAGCAGATGACAGCGAAATTTTTATCTTTTTGAATGCGGAAGGAAATCGTCTGGAGGATGATAACGTTTACCGGAATCTGAAAAGAATTCTTGATAATGAAAGTATAATGGACGCGAGCCCTCATACATTCCGGCACAGTTTTGCCTCTCATTTGGCGATACAGGGGGTTTCTCTATATGTTATCCGAGACCTGTTGATGCATAAATCCATCAAGGAAACCGAGATTTATGCTCATTTGTCTCCGGATTCGAAGAGGGAGGCGGTGAAAAAACTGTCGCTGCCACGGGTTATTGCTGAGGCTGCATGATGTTTCGATTTTTGCGAGATTTTTGAAAGGGGTGTGTATACCAGACATTAGAATAGTATGCATATGTGTAATAATTTAAATTAAAGGAACAACCTTATTGTAAACCATAATTAATATATAGGCGGCGGAAGAAGAAACTGCAGAGAATCATGAGGGGCACCCCTGCGACTATAAGTGGGCACTTCACTATTCGGCAGCACGTTGAGACAATTAGTGCACGTAATAAATGACTGACTGTATTATGAAAAATGATACATATTGATAATTATTTCTTTTCTCACGTACTACGTGATAACCATTTAAAAAGTATCTTTTTTGGTTATTTACAGAGAAGTAACTGATAGGTAATTGCTTTTTTCCGTTTCGGTATGGACTTACTCTAAAATCATTCGACAGACAGGCGGTTTTCGCCTTGAACTACCCGTTTTTCACCAATTCATAATCCGACAATAATTTGAAAATAGATAAAATTGTGAAAAATATGCAAAAAAAAGCAAGGTCGAGGCATAGCTACCGCAAGGAGGTAGGTTCTCAGTGAGCGAGGGTTGATGTATTTTTTAGCTTGCCAGACTCTCAAAAAACGCAAAGTCAAGAGTTGGTCCGGCAAATTGTTGAGGGGGAACCGGTAGTTCCACCGGCGGCGCTCTCGTGGGTGTCTCTTTCCATAGATCGCAGTGCCGAAGGATTTTTTCAATCACCTCCGGCTGGTTCCGCTCGATAAAACTGATGACCTTCATCGTTCCCCCGCAGTTCGGGCACTTGAGCGGGTCGACTTCATAGACACAGTTGTCACGCTGTTCCTGAAGCGTGAAGACTCCAGTGCATAGCACTGTTTCCTTTTTTACCGCTTTAATAAGAGCCGCCCACGTCATTCGGCACTGGTCTGTACCCGATATAGTGGACACACCCGTAACCAACATATTTTTTTTGCCTATCAGGCTTGTCCGACTGCTCGGCCAATCGGAGAGCCTCCTCCTTGCAAATCGCTGAAGACGGAACTGGTCTACCATACTGATCTTATTGACGAACACCATGCCCGTCATGTATTGTTTGAATATATTGAGCTCTTTTACAATCGTCAACGGCTTCATTCCACACTTAGGTATGTTTCACCGGCAGGCTATGAGGCAGCAAAATGTGCATGATTTCGTGTCCACTTTTTCGGGACTAGTCCACTTCCGATAAACAACAAATAACGTATCATCGAAGGATGTGTTGGTACTGGTACATGAACTCCCGTTTTTAAATCCGCGTACAGACAGAAGGTTTATTTTTCCATCAGCCGTCAAAAAATCATAATTCTCTTTACTTCCATTATTAAAATATTCCTGCGAATTTTTCATAACCTTCGCAAGAAGATCGTATTTATCATTTTGAGATAGTGATGAAAAATTCATAATACTTTATCTGGTTGAAGGTATTACATCATGACATCCGGGTGCGCCATCGATGCTTGTAAATTCAGTAAAAGATTTAAATGTTCCTTTTATATCGAATGTTACTGCGGGATACAATTCTATCCATTCGCCATCACCCACAGTAACGGCTTTTTTACCAATAAGACTATACCCACCATTCAGTTTTACTATCGTTGAGAACTGCCCTATAACAAACTCATCAATACATTTCAACCATTCATCAACCGGACTTCCATCGTTTTTCTTTATTCTATCCCTCCGTGTTTTAATACCATCGGGGACATCTTTTTTATCAGTATATACCCACCCTTTATCTGCATCCCAATAAATCGCTTTATCTGAAAGCCTTTCAAATGATACATTATTTAAAGTACTTAGCATTTTCTGATCCCGATCCCGTACCATTAGAACGTTTTGATACATCTGTTCAATAACCAAAGGTAGTTTTGCATTTTTTGCCAGGATCATAATCTCTGATATTGCGCAATCATTATACTTCGACCCCTGCTTAACACCGGTTATCAATATATTTACTGAATGCACTGGCATCTGTTATTGAAAAGTAAGAAACGAGGAGACAAATTAACCGAGTCAACCGCAGGATAGCATCCCCCTTCTCTTAAGGGCTTTTTTTGTGTGCCATCCGAAGCGACAAACTCCTCCTTGAAAGCTATAGTACCGTCAATTGATGACTGGTTATTGATCTTGAGATTAATCAACGAAGGAATGCAATTTTCAGTTAACGTTTGCAATGTCTTCATATAACCAGGGTACAGGACAATACCATTCATTAAAACGGTATCAGGGAAAACCACTTCAATCCATTCGCCCGTCCCGTTATTACTGTTCGCCTCAACCCATGCAGTTGCCGGATTTCCATCGAATGCATTTTCAGGAGCATACTTACCGGTGCTATTAGAACTGTTCAATTCTGAAGATGCAGTTACTTTTGCATTGATTCCACAGGCAGTAACTTTTTCAGGCACGGTTTCAGCGTATAATGAACCAGAGAACAACATAACCAGACAAATACAACAGTAATTTTTCATTTTGACTATTCTCCTACTCAGAAAAATCAAATTCGATAGCATCCGGCATTACCTCACAACTTTCACTTTTAAATTTTCCTTCGGCATAGTCATTTTCAATTTCAACATAATATTCAATCGTATCTTCAGGAGATCCGGTACTTTCTTTCTCATATATTTCTGGGGTTTTTAATTTGAATTCAGTAATCCAATTATCGTCATTTACCAGCCGCCCCTCATTGGTAAGATAAAGATCTTCCGTCTTTCCGTTAAAGACGGTATATATTTTTGCGTACACCTTATTCTCCCTGCCGTCAGGTTTCCGGTTGGCGGTAAACGTGAATTTGATTCTCGCTTTTTTATCAAGAACAAATCCGTCTTCCGGTTCTTCGAATTTACCCGATGTGAACTTTATTTTCAGGGTGTCCGCCATAGGTGTCTCGACGAGTTCTTCTACAGCTTCGCTCTTTCCCGAAAAATCCTTTGCATCCAGTTCACTGAAAGCTTCATTCCAGATATCGGTATAAGAAAGGTGCCCTTTCACATACAGCCAGTTTATCTTTTGAAAAACAAGTTCTATTTTCTCAAGATGCCCGTACCGCTCTAATGCCGCATCCTTCACATCCGGAATGATATGCCTGATCGCCTGAAGCCTGACGTGCTCAAGAGTCATACGGAAGTACAGCTCAACAGATCACCCTGTGACGCTTCATCGATGATCAGGTAATCAAAGGTAAACCCTTTTGGTGCATTATTGAGTAAGGATTGTGAAGTGCTCAAAACAATCGGATATCTAAACAAGAAGTTTTCATAGTCATGCTTGTATGACTCTTTACTGAAATCTTTTATGCTGTGGTTTTTATAATGAGTCCTGATACGATTTTCTAGAAATTTACGGCACAATGACTTCAGTTCTTTTGCGACGTCTACTTTGTTGTGGTTTTCGAGAAATTCCCGGTTGGATTCTATTTTCCCGGTAAGTTCATTAATTTTCGTCTGGTAATAAAGTTTTTCTGCACTGCTTAAAAGGGTGTTGATATCCTGTAATGCGATTTTAACCTTGAATTTTCTTCCAAGTATCCATCTTTCAAAGAACCATAATTTCTTAGGCTTTTCCAGACGAGTAAGCAATTTGATGTAATCAGTTGGAGATAATCGTTGATTGATAATAAGGGCATCATCGGAAATGTTGTCGTAATGTCATTGTTCGTTTTGTATATCGATAAGTTGAGATCCCGTAATAGTATGCGGTGAACACTGCAGAAATGGATTTAGTGCCATCTATCCATTTATGTTCCTTTTTATTGTATAGCAGAACTGCGGTATTCTCTTTAATCAAATCAACTTTTTGACCCATTGACTGCTACTCCATTAAATATCTTCGGCATTTCATTTTCTGGTAAAGTCACTCCTTACGTGCTTCTAATAAATTATATACTTTAATTCTATATTGTTATCCTTAGGCGAAACATCTTTTCCCTATAATTCATATTTCTATGAAACTCCCTTTTTTTGCGCTTTTCACACTTTCCAAATATGAGGAATTTTATCAGGACTTTAGACCGTTCTCTCGCAACCACCGTACACTTGGAATACAATGCTCACCGACTACCATGCCAAATATTTAACGGGTCCAAACGTCGGTCGAAAATGACCTTTTTAAATGACCTGATAAATTATCACAGTGACCTTTTTTTTCATAGTAATGGAATATAGGGGTGTTTTGGCGAATTAACCGATTAACTATTTTTAAGGTCAACAAATTACTTAAACTGTTAAACAAGAGACTTCAATATGGAAAAACGAAGAAGTCGGCGGTGGTTTTCGGTTGACGTAATTCCGCAATTACATTCAAAAGCTCCACAGCTTTAATCACAACCGCTATTGACAGATAAATTTCATGACGCTGTGAAGGCCTCGTTTTAACGGCCTTATTCATTTCGGACCAAAAACACGGTTGGGGGTTCAGTGGACACCTCGGAACATCCGTTCTGGACACGAATCCAGCCTACATCGAGGGTACCTTGTTCGCGATTATCTGAACACATCCGCCCATCCGGTGAATCGGAAACATGAGATAAAGCAATTTCGCGAGCATTCCGGGCCGCTTGATCCCCACTCTGGCGAGCCGCCACTCCCAGAAAAGGGACTGGTATCCCCACTTCTTTGGAAAAAATCCGTTGTGTTTCAACAGACGCAGTGCGGACGAGAGCCGGTATTTCCTCATATGGAAGTCGCTGTGTCGAACATGTTCCAAAAACCACTCGATGACTGAGTAATTATTCGGCAGATAAGTGACGAAAAGAACACCCTGGGGTTTGAGAATACGGTAGAGCTCCTGGAGCGAGGCATAATCGATTGCCGTATGTTCGAGCACACCGGATCCGATTACCGCATCGAATGAAGCGCTTTCGTAGGGCAATTTGATGTGGTCCTGCAGTTGGTAGTAGGTCATCGCGGCGGCGTTGAAAAAATTCGGGAACAGCGTTCCGTCATGATAATCGCATCCATACCTCTCGAATGAATTCCCGAAAACCCTATTGATGATACAAGCGTCAGAGCCATGATTGCAGCCCCAATCGAGAACTCTTCCCCCTTGCGGCAGGTATGGAAGACACCAATCGAAAGTCATCAGATGATGATAGATGAGCTTCGGATTCGAGCCGTACGCCAGATACTTGTCTCCGGGACGATGCTCCATCTCTTTTGCGAAAAGATCGACCAGCATGTCATATAGACCGGTGGGGTCGACCGTGCGCGACTCGCTCACTCTGAAGGTATCAGGTAATAACCGTCGGAAGTATTCAGGATTCATTATACCTTTCATTCATTGATATTTACTTTGAGGGCATCTCAAAACTCTTTATTCCGTCCGGCGCTGATGCCGCAGGCTGCGTTGCATTATGCGGCGGCCGGATAATCGGTAATATGATTTTCGCTGCGTCCGGCCTGCATCCTTTTCCGAATAATTGGATGTGCCTTTTAAAATATCTTCTCCTCATCGGGAAAACAACGTATGATCGGGGGGGCGGGGGCTCCGGGCATGCTGGTGCGGATCATACCTTAGCCACCAGATCCTTGTCATCGAATTTTTTTGGCCCTCTCTAAAAAAGAACGACGGGAAAGAGTTCCCGTCATTCAAAGGTCATCACGCTCTCGATCTCGTTCTCAGTCGAACGCCATATCGGTTTTCCACACCTCCCAAACTCTTCCCACAAGGTCGGGACCGGGTTTGAGGGTCATTTTTCCCGGTTTCCATCCCGAAGGAGTTGCTTCGGTTCCCTTGCTGTTACGGACCAGCTGAAACGCCTGTACCTGCCGGATGGTTTCATTTACATTCCGTCCTACCGGCGGCGTCAGCACCTCGAAACCCTGGATTATGCCATCGGGATCGATCAGGAATCGTCCTCTTGTAAGTACGCCGGCATCTTCGTCGTAAATCCCATAGACGGAGCCGACCTTGCCGCCCGCGTCGGAAAGCATGGGAAAGGGAACACCGCCGGCAACCATTTTCGACAATTCATTCTCGTTCCATATTTTATGGACGAAAACGCTGTCCACACTCATCGACAGGACCTCGACACCTAGCTTCTGGAATTCAGGATACTTCTCTGCGACCGCAGAGACTTCGGTTGCTCAGACAAAGGTGAAGTCCCCGGGATAGCAACAGAGCACTACCCATTTCCCGAGATATCCGGATAATTTGGCATTGATGAATTTTCCTTTGAAAAACGCCGGTGCGGAAAAATCCGGAGCCTTTTTTCCTACCATGATCATGGCACTTTTCTCCTTTCCGGGTGTAACGGGTTTCTCTTTTTCCGAAACTACGGATTCGCCGACCGGCCCGCCGGTTGGCCGTGCGCATCCGGCTTTCATTTCTTCAGGCATAAGTTTATCCTTTCCATGGTTGAAGGTTGAGTATGTAGTCAAAACATCCAAATCCATAACGGCCCATGAGGCCACCTTTAGAATCGAGCCGCCCTGGTGTTGAATGCAATGTTCGACATCAGCCGATCAACTACCACGGTTAAAAGCCATGGTCTGGCTTGAACAACGGAAACAGTTGCGCAACACTGGACTCCTTACGCTTCAAGAATGGCGATGACATTGCCCGCGAAAAGACAGCCGGGCGTCCTGCGCCCGAGGTTGCTGTCCTGCCCC
>CAZGVZ010000014.1:0-8447 GCA_964529145.1 uncultured Fibrobacteraceae bacterium
GAGATGCCATCGAAGAGTCTCCGAGCATGATTCCCGCGAAAATGATCGGCCACTTCCTGCCCGAACCATGCCCCCCGTGCGCCTGCCATCCCGGATACCCTGCGGCCGCGGTCCCCCAGAGGTCGATGCCGTATTGCACGATATTGACCAGCAGCGACTCCTTTTCCGCCCCTGTATAGTCGCAATTGAGCAGCAGGGTGGCTATCCCGACCGACCGGGCCACTTCGCGGCCGTACACAGCCTGATACTCCGTCGCAGCGTCGAACCCGAAAAAACAGACGTCGAGCCACGGCCTGCGGAAATGTTCCGCCCACACGGAGATGTCCGGCATGTTGCCGACCTTGGGAAGCCTGGAGAGCAGGTCGCGCCTCAGGTTTGCGGTGGAATGGATCTTCTGCTGCCGGTCGCAATAGGAAGGCCTGAAAGAACCTTCGGGAAGAGGGGAAGCGCAGCAGGTCAGGATCGAGTACGACCTCACCGGCGATGAAGGAGCTTCGTTTCCTTCCCGAAGCCATGGTTCGCATTGTCCCAGAGAATCGAGACTTATCGAAGAGATCAGCGCGTCTCCCGCCTCGAGATCGATGGGCGGAATGACCCGCAGATTCGCCCGGAAACGGTTGGAACTCACCCTGTCGTCAAAACCGCTTATCCCCTGATCAACTGACAGATTCTTCACCGATCCGTTGCGTCCCTCGGTCGGCTGGGGCGAAATCGAGGTCACTGTCACCGGCCCGACCACGTAGTAATCACCGTTCGCGAATCGGCCGGCCTGAACCGGCTCGCTGAACCGCCAGGTGATGCCATCCCGTGTAACCGAATCGCACAAGGGGAGATCGGCCCGTGCGAAAGCGGCGGAAAGGATCAAAAGGAAAGCGGACGAGATCGATGGGCACATGGTCATTCCCATCCAAAAAATAGGTTTTTTCGGGTGGAACGCCCTTGAGCGGCCTGGAACAGTGTGATGATCGGGGTCAGATTTCGGTTTTGGCGTGCATTTCATCTCAGGCTCCTCTCATCCAAACGAGATTTTATACAGATCTCAAGCATTCCGACCGTAAGGTCTAAGCCGGGTTTCGTTAACTATAAACATGCAGCCGGGTCAGCCTTTATGTAGATTATACATTCGAACTCATCTATAAATAAACTTCGGTTTGCAACCGGATACAAAGGTTATGTTCTTAATCACTTCCGTTTCTGAAGCGCAAAGAATCCAATGCCTCAAAGCACCGATTCCCTTGTGCCGCCTGGTCGCTCTGCATCGGCATGTTTTCAATAATATGCCTGCTTCCCAATTCGCGCTCAAGACCTTTTTGCCCGGTTACGCCAGAAATTTTTTATGGACAAGCTCTAAATGGACGATCGATTCATGACGAGATGCCGGGAGGTACGGTTATAAGCAGCGCCACACGCGGACTCCTTATGCCTGAAGGACGAAGTGCCGATCGTCCGGTTGAGGTTACGTGTACTCCTCCATATAGGATGTGGTTAATTATTCATACTGTTCAACGGAGTGGTGGAATGTATAAGTTATTCATCGGTAGTACCTTACTCATTGTCATCGTCTTCTTTTCGTTTGTTTTCCGAAAACAAATCCTCAAAGTCCTGAAGCCTAAAGTATCGCCTACGGATATTCTGAAAATACCGGCTGATGGTAAAGAAAATGCAGTAAACATTCTGTTTCTTCACCACAGTACGGGAAAGAACATCTGGTCGGGGGGGGTTGAAAAGTGGTTTGGAGATCTGCGATCAAGCTCCGGAAAACCCTATTTCATCACCGAGCAGCATTTTCCTTTCGAATACGGCAACAATCCTCATGATTACTGGAACATCTGGGTAAAACATGCAGGCGATAAACCCTGGATATATGAACCGACCCTTGAAATGATATGCAGGCATTATGATGTAGTCGTATTCAAGCATTGCTTTCCGGTGAGTGATATCGATCCGGAGGATGGTAAAAGCAGTATTTCATCCGATAAAAAGACAATCTCCAACTATAAATTGCAGTATGAAGTACTGCGCGATAAACTCATTAAATTCAAGGAAACGAAATTCATCATCTGGACGGGAGCCACCCTGGTGGAAGGGGCAACCACACCGGAAAAAGCACAACGTGCACGAGAGTTTTTCAACTGGGTAAGGGAGGTTTGGGACAATCGCGGCGACAATATTTTTTTGTGGGATTTTCAGAATCTCGAAACCGAAGGAGGTTTATTTTTACTGGAAACATATGCCAAGGGGCCTGCGGATTCCCATCCTAATGAGTTTTTCTCCGCCAAAGTCGCACCTCTTCTCTGCCAAAGAATCGTTGATGTCGTTGAAGGAAATGGCGATCTTGAAGATATTACGGGGAGACAAAAAGGCATAGGGGTCAAATAGGACGGCAATTATTTGTCTGGAATTGACATTCCATACCTTAAGCGGAATCGAAACAGGGGTTTTTTTCCGTTTTTGTGCCTTTCGACTTCGGCCGGCAATATGGAGAATAACGAAAAACCGATCAGCAATACTGTTTGGATAACGGCCATCGATGGTAAAACTTCGGACATGAATGTATAATTATCGTAAAATAAGGGTTTCTTCCGGTACGCGGTACTAGAAACATGACGTAAGACCATCGCGTGAGAGAGCGAATCTTCATTTATCCTGGGAATGCGGCGTGATCTTATCTTCCAATTCAAATATGCTGTCCGGCCATTTCCCGGAATAAACAAAATTGAATTCTTTTATTCGGATATGGACACAACACCTGCAAAATTGATTCATGATTTTCTACAGCTGAGCGCAGCGCGTTTCCCTCAGAAAACTGCGGCAATTCAAGAGGACCGTCGCGTTTCTTACGACGAAATCCTTACAAAAAGCAAACTGCTGGCTTCACATCTAGTCGCTTCAGGGCTGTATAAAGGAGACCGTGTCGTTCTGGTGCACGAGAACAGCATCGAGTACATCGCGGCTTATTACGGAGTCCTTATTGCAGGCGGGGTTGTGGTATCACTCAATCCCGAAACACATCCTGATAACCTGCGATCCTTTTTCGAAGAGCTATCGCCTGTCGCATCAATTTTTTCCGTCAAGTCCTTCAGGATATTTTGCAATGTCGCCCCATTTCCCGGGTCGTTGAAGACTGTCGTCGTCACCGGTAAAACAGCATTGCCCGATGCAGCGTTTCCCGTGCCGATGACGACCTTCGACGAATTTTCCGAATCACCGATCGATTTCACGATACCCGAAATAGATGAGCGGGATCTGGCCGCGATTATCTATACCTCCGGGTCTACTGGCAAACCGAAAGGGGTAATGCTCACTCACAAAAACATCGTCGCTAACACACTGTCGATCTGCACTTATCTGGAACTGACCGAAAATGATATACAAATGATAGTACTGCCTTTCTTTTACGTGATGGGCAAATCGTTGCTTAACACCCATGTAGCTGTGGGCGGAACGGTCGTCATCAACAACAGATTCGCATTTCCGGCAACGGTCATACGGCAGATGATCGCTGAGAAAGTCACAGGATTCTCGGGCGTTCCCTCCACCTTTGCCTACCTCCTGCACCGTTCGCCGCTTGCCGCCTCGAGAGAAAAACTATCTTCTCTCCGCTATGTATCCCAAGCCGGCGGGCATATGGCCAAACAGGTCAAATTCGCGTTGCGCGCAGTTCTTCCTGAACACACCGACATAATCATCATGTACGGAGCGACCGAGGCTTCGGCTCGATTGACTTGGCTTGATCCGGAACATTTTCACGAAAAAATTGATTCAATCGGTAAAGCCATACCCGGTGTCTCCATTTCAGTCATCGGATCGAACGGAAAGGAACTTCCCCCCAACGAAATCGGAGAGATCACCGCATCCGGGGATAACATCATGGTCGGATACTGGAAAAACGAGAGCGCCACAAGACAGGTAATCGATTTGAATGGATATCACACCGGCGATATGGGGTACAAAGACGATGAAGGCTACATTTTCGTAACAGGCCGTCGAGACAATCAGATCAAGGTGGGCGGACACCGCGTCGATCCTCAGGAGATTGAAGATGCGATCATGGAGTCGAACCTGCTGATCGAACTCGCATTGATAGGCATACCCGACCAGCTTCTAGGCAACAGACTGTTCAGTCTTGCAGTCAGCGTCAACGGGACCGTGACGGAAAACGACGTCCTTGCGTTCGCGGCGAAAATCCTTCCAAGGCATAAAGTCCCTTCGGCGATTTATTTCATAAAAACACTTCCGAAAAACGCGAACGGTAAAGTGGACAGGGCGGCGTGTGGAGAAATCATCAGAAAAAATGAAGCCGGAAAAATTCTGAAAATTCACAAAAGTCCACCTGCAGAAGATTCAACGGGCATTCAGGCTGAATGTACGGGATAGTGTCTTCATCCATGTTTTTGATTCTGCATGGATACCGATCTTTATGTCTCTCCAATAAGAATTCCAAACCAGGGAGGAGTTTTTCATGGATCATACCGAACTGATAAGAACCTTTGTCGTCAACAATTTTCTTTTCGGTGACGGAAGCAGGCTGCACAACGATGCTTCGTTTCTTGACAACGGCATCATAGACTCGACCGGTATTCTCGAAGTCATCACCTTTATCGAGGAGACATTCAGGATAAAGGTCAATGACGACGAACTGCTGCCGGAAAATCTCGACAGCATCGACAACATCGTCCGGTTCATCGCGGTAAAAGACAAGAAACAATGAACCGTCCTCCACATGCCGACACAGGATCATTGTTTTTCAGCAGACGAAGACAACCCGGCATAATCGAGAAAGGTTGAACCGTATGGCACTCAAGCCTTCATTGACACCCCATATTCTTGATATCGATTGCGAGGAAGAGGTTGAAAAGATCATCGGAACGCTCAGGGACGCGCTCATGTCGTTTCGGCGCAGGGGATACGTAGTGGCGATTTCCGGAGGGATTGACAGTTCCGTGACCCTGGGACTCTGTGCACGTGCGGTAGGTCCCGAAAAGCTGGTCGCGCTCCAGATGCCCGAGCGGCACAGTGCGGAGGAGACGCTGTATCTAAGCGGCAAGGTGGCGGACGAATTCGGGGTGAAGAAATATCACGAGGATATCAGCGGCACGCTTGAAGCGGTAGGTTTTTACCGACGTTATGACGAGTGTGTCGCTAGTGTAATACCGGGTTACAGCAGTGGGTGGAAATCGAAGATCGTGATCCCGAATGTGGTTACTCATGACGGTTTTACACTGTTCTCGATTATCGCTCAAGATCCCGGTGGAAACCGGATCAAGGAGCGGCTTCCGCTCGGCGCGTATCTAGGAATCGTGGCGGCGACCAATTTCAAGCAGCGCATCCGCAAGATGATGGAGTATTACTATGCCGATAAAAACAATTTTGCCACAACCGGAACGCCGAACCGTCTGGAGTACGACCAGGGTTTTTTCGTGAAGCTCGGAGACGGAGCCGCGGACGTCAAACCCATCGCGCACCTCTACAAAACACAGGTTTACCAGCTCGCGGCTTACCTCGGTGTGCCCGACGAGATACGGCGCCGTCCGCCTACCACCGACACATACTCCCTTGAGCAGGGCCAGGACGAGTTCTATTTCTCTTTACCATATGACAAGATGGACCTCTGCCTCTATGGAAAAAACAACGGCTATTCCGCAACGGAAACGGCTGAAGCGGTCGATCTCACCTCCGAACAGGTTATGCGCGTGTATCGAGATATCGATATGAAGCGATCGGGAACGAGATACCTTCATATGCCGCCGATACTGGTGGAAAAGGTACGTGAGGTGACACCTTGAATAGTAAATGAACCTCTTATTTCGATGTTTGAATTTGAAACATCTACATCTTGAAATTTGACGATTATCAGAACTTGATCACAGTCCGGATCAATAAGGTATTTTTATCGTTTTGACATACTTATTTGATTTCATTCTGCATATATGCATGCTTTTGCCGCTTGCAATCCCAATCGGATTTTTCTTATCTAAATGTTTGGAATAGATCCCTGGGTAAACCGATTCATCGACAAGAATACCTATGAGTTGACCTTTAAGATTATAGGCAACGATTCGGCAAGGAACAGGGGCAGAGCCATTTACCGAGGGAATCGCGTAAAAAAGAGTGCCTCCGTAATAATGTATATCATAGTGTGCAGGAATACGATGTTCAGGTCCGAGTGCTGCTACCTTTGCATCGAATAGAGCCTCCAGTTCAACATTACCATCCTTGAGCGTAATGGTAGTCGAGGCATCCATCGAATCGGCGAGAAATGCTTTTCCCGAAGTAACTCGCCATTTTAGAAATGAAAAACCGTCTTCTGGTTCGGCTTGGATCTCAACAGGTTTACCGTAATCGACAGTGATGGTCCCTGATGGTGTAATCGACCCTTTATCTGAAGACGAAAATATCAGATTGAACGTGATTGCCCGGAAAAAAGCGGTAACGATCGCATTTCCCCCAATCAACACCACCGTTGTAGTCGATTCGGTTGAATCGTCGACAGCTGCCGAACCTGAATCGACGCTCCATTTATAAAATGAAAAGCCCGTATCGGGATTCGCCGATATGGTAACTGGCTCTCCTTCGGCAACCGACACGCGATCTGCAGGAGTTACCTTACCGTTTTTACCACCCGATACCGTTACCGACAGATGCACACTGGATCGAGTGAAAAAGGCTTTGATGCCGGCATTTCCCGACCTCAAAATTACCGTGGTTGAAGGATCGGTCGAATCCGCAAAGACAGCACTTCCGGAGGCTACCCGCCATACTGAAAAGACGAAACCCTCGTCCGGTGTGGCGCTGATGGAAATCGGGCTTCCGCTGGTGACATCTACGGTTCCGGACGGTGTCACGCTCCCGTTCTCGTCCGCCGAAACGGCCAGCTGCAGGGTTGATGGAACAAAAATGGCCCTGATCGCCGCATCTCCTGAAGCAAGAACGACCGAGGTGGACGCCGAAGTGGAATCGGTGACCGTGGCGCTTCCCGTGGTTACCCGCCACACTGAAAAAACGAATCCCTCGTCTGGTGCTGCGCTGATGGAAATCGGGCTTCCGCTGGTGACATCTACGGTTCCGGACGGTGTCACGCTCCCGTTCTCGTCCGCCGAAACGGCCAGCTGCAGGGTTGATGGAACAAAAATGGCCCTGATCGCCGCATCTCCTGAAGCAAGAACGACCGAGGTGGACGCCGAAGTGGAATCGGTGACCGTGGCGCTTCCCGTGGTTACCCGCCATACTGAAAAGACGAAACCCTCGTCCGGTGTGGCGCTGATGGAGGTCGGGCTTCCGCTGGTGACTTCGACGGTTCCGGACGGTGTTACGCTCCCGTTCTCGTCGCTGGACATCGTTAACCGATAGGTGGCAGGTGCAAATTCGGCTGATATTTCGGCATCTCCATAAAATAGAGTGATTGTGGTGGATGAAGACGTCGCGGACGCGATGAGTGCTTCACCTTCCGACACTGTCCATTTGGTGAATCGATGGTTGGCGGCGGGAACCGCTGATATCGAAAACGCGGTTCCACTATCGACCGCGACCGTTCCATTCGGAGAGACCGTTCCATTTCCATTGGAGCCGACGGATAGGTTATAGGTGGTCGTCACAGTTGAGTCTCCCTCCCATCCCGCTGTACGCGCCAGCATCCACCAGAGCGCTTTCGCGACCCTCAGGCAACCAGCCTGACTCACATGGCAACTTCCATGGCCGCCGTCGTATTCGGCTTTATTATCGGAATGCACCGTCGGATAGACATGTTTCACTCCGTTGAAGTCGGTCCAGCCCTGTTGATCGATGTATTGGACGCCTTCATCGTTATATGACAGTATATCCGCGTAATCGAACAGAATACGGCGGCTGTCCGCCCTAACAAACTCACGAATGAATTCGTGTTTCAGATGGCGCTGGTACCCGTTCTCGTTGGCTGTCAGGTTATCGGCTGGTCCGGTGCTGAAAACGCTCTCTGTCGACGGACTTGAAACTCCATATTCGATGACCGCGTCAAGATATGTCTGCATGCATACGGAGTTGTTGGTCAGGATCGAATCCTCTCTATCGAGGCCCCAGGCCGAGTCGCCCTGCGGTCCGCCTTCGGAAGAGCCGGCCCAGTGTACGAAATATTCCGGATCCATTCCGCCGCGCGGGTTATTGTGCCAGGTCATATCCCAGCACCATCCGAACAAAAGTACGGAAACGGGATTTTCCAGCGTTGCTGCCATGTGATTCAGATGATTTTTCATGTTCGTTCGTGCGCCGGCTGAAGTGTAAAACGATGCTTCCCCACCCATTTCGCTCCAGGACCCGGATTGGGTCCTGAATGTCCTTACAGCTCTCAAATATTCCGAAGTGGGTCCCTCCGGCTGGCCAGTCCATGTTATATTGCAGGCGAATTTGCCATCAAGCTCTTCAAGAAGTTCGAGCCCGTACATGTACCCCCTTCCATGTGACTCTCCTGGAAT
>CAZGVZ010000014.1:8457-10309 GCA_964529145.1 uncultured Fibrobacteraceae bacterium
CATCTTTTTCACAGAATCAATCCATTGTTGCGGTATTTTACTGTATAGATCCACAACCCTGTGATCCGCTATTATCTGTTGGGAAAAAACCATTCCGGGCGCCGGCAGTAGAATGAAGAATAATCCCTGAACAAACCAACTGGACATTTTCATGGCGATCTCCTCATGCTCGTATGAACCGAGTCTCTTTTAGAATCAGGATTTCCAATTATGATCAAATTTCTATGAACGAGGAATAAGAAAGCGATTTAAAACTCGTCCTTAAAATTCCGGCATGATCGGGCGGCACCAGGCGGCGTCGATATCTCCGCCCGTGCTCCGGATGCCGGAGGCCTGGGCCCCGAAACCGCTTCCTTTCAATTTTATATTTATGAAGAAATGAAAAACAACGATTGTCCTGAAATCCCGATTACCGGGATGACGGCTATCGACAGGTCCGGTGCTTGCAGGAACTTATATGGATATGCTTTCCGAAGCGTGTTCCAAAGTCCGCTGGAACGTATCGATTTCTCCAGTCAATTCATCCATAGACTTTTCCCACCATTTGGATTCCAGCAAACGCTCGATCGTTTCCGGGGAAAACCTGAAACGGACGACACGAGCTGGATTTCCTACGGCTACCGAGTAGGGCGGCAGGTTCTTATTGACTACCGCTCCCGCGGCTACCACCGCTCCTGTCGCGATTTTATTGACATTAGGCATTATTGTTGCACCCGCTCCGATCCATACGTCATGACCGATTTCGAGAGGTATGTATTCTATGCGGTCCTCATTGACATACCCCAAAACGGGATTGAAGAAGAAACCGTGCATGGACTTGAATTCGAGAGGGTGGTTTCTGTTGAATATCCTGACGCCCTCCGCAATGGAGCAGTAGCGTCCGAACGAGGTGAACTTATCGATGGAATACGGACTGAAGCAGCCCCCCATCGAATAGAGACCTATTTTGACTTTATGATAATGATTGAATATTTTTCGTAAAGTGAGGGAATAGAGCTCCCCCTTCTCCAGAGCACTGACTATTCGATGTATCTGGTGTCGGAACCGATCATTGTCGATCTTATACAATTTAAACAGAAAATTTTTGATCATCTGCCGTCTCGCGTCCTTGATATTAGAATCGATCCACAGGCGAAAGCGACCACTATCCGGGGGTTGTATCCGGAGCGCTTAAAATATTAAACCTCTTGCGATCAGTGCAACAGTGTCTTGCGCCGGCCATCACGGCAGCGACGGGCCGGCGGAAGGAACAATATTCTGCACGATGAATCCATCCGCGACATGTTTGGCGATAATAGTATGCGCAGTATCGGTATAATGCACTTCGTCCGTGAAAAATTTGCGGTTTTTCGGTATGACCTTTTCGAGATCGATAAGATACGTGCCCCGTTTTCTGGCAATCTCGCGCGTCGTTTCGTTGAAGAGATCCATGCCCCGGTAGGCCGATTGAAAGCTCCATTTCGTCGTTTCACCGCACGTCTCCACATTGACCATGCGTAAAAGGTCGCGCTCATCCCCGGTCATCTCCGGACGCAAAAGGCTCGGCTGAGTCATGAGCACTACCCTGATACCGTCGAGCGAAGCCAGATCGATGATGGTGGCGATATTCCTTTCGAAAGCGCCGCATCCGGGAAATTCGAACACTTCGATGGTTTTCCGCGGTTTGAAATACCAGATTCTGAACGTTGAGGTTATTTCCCCGACAAATCCCCGGTTTTCGATGATCCGGTTCACCGGTCCGTAAAAATGCCCGTAATCGTTCCTGAACCGGCCGTGACTGAAATAACTCTGATCGGCATTGTTGAGCAGATCGTTTATCGCATGCATCACCACGATAACGTCGGGTTTGTAC